>CAXTSK010000055.1:0-262 GCA_964246655.1 uncultured Pyrinomonadaceae bacterium | reverse complement strand
GTTCTAGTTGGCGCGCGCGACGCGCCCCGGCCCGGAGGCGCAATACCTGCTCGGGCTCGCCAACTTCCGCCTCGGCCGCGACCGGACGGCGCTGCGCGAGCTGAAGAAGGCCGTGGGGCTCGACGAGGCTTACGCCGAGGCGCACTACCTGCTCGGGCTCGTATACCTTCGCCTCGGCGAGCGCGGAGAGGCGCGCGGGAGCTTCGCCGCCGCCGCCATCGCGCGGCCCTCGGTGCAGCTTTACCGCCACGCGTTTGAAACC
>CAXTSK010000054.1:0-15817 GCA_964246655.1 uncultured Pyrinomonadaceae bacterium | reverse complement strand
GCTCGAAGTCACGACCGGCATCCCCGTCGCGCTGGCCGCGCCGTCGGTCAACACACTCTACGGCGCGAAGCTCAGACTCGACCACGCGGTCGTCATCGGCGTCTCGCAGTCGGGCGAGGGCGAGGACATCAACCAGGTGCTCTCGGACGCGCGCGCTTCGGGTGCGCTCTGCACCGTCGGCATCACGAACGAGCCCGACTCTTCGATGACGAAGGTCGTGGACGAGACGCTGCTCACGCACGGCGGGCGCGAGCGCTCGGTCGCGGCGACGAAGACGTACACGGGTCAGCTCCTCCACTTCTACATGCTGGCCGAGGCGCTGGCCGACGGCGGACGGCAGCTCGGGTTCGAGGCCATCCCCGACTTCGCCGCGCAGGCTTTGGGGCTGCGCGCGCAGATCGAGCAGATGGTCGAGCGCTACGTCTTCATGGAGAACTGCGTCGTGGTCGGGCGCGGGCTCGTCTACGCGAACGCGTTCGAGATGGCTTTGAAGCTGATGGAGACGTGCTACGTCGTGGCCGAGCGCTTCTCCTCGGCCGACTTCCTGCACGGGCCGCTGGCGGTCGTCGAAAGACACTTCCCCATCTTCGCCTTCGCCCCGCCGGGCGTCACCCTGGGCGGCGTGCGCGAGCTGCTCGCGCGTTTGAAAGAGCTGCGCGCCGACACGCTCGCCTTCACCTCGGACGACGAGGCGGCCGCGCTCGCCACGCGCGCCGTGCGCCTACCCGCGGAGATTAACGAGACGCTCTCCGTCATCCCCTACATCATCCCCGCGCAACTCTTCGCCGCGCTGCTCGCCGACGCCAAGGGGCTCGACCCCGACGCCCCGCGCTCGCTGGCGAAGGTGACGCGCACACTCTGACGAACGTGAAATTACTCATCTTAGGCGGGACGAAATTTCTCGGGCGCTACGTGGTCGAGGATGCGTTGGCGCGCGGGCACGAGGTGACGCTGTTCAACCGCGGTCAGCTTAATCCGGAGTTGTTCCCCGAGGTCGAGAAGCTGCGCGGGGATCGCGACGACGGGTTGGATGTATTGAAGGGGAGACGTTGGGACGCGGTCGTCGATACTTCGGGATACTCGCCGCGCGTGGTGCGCGACTCGGCGCGGCTGTTGGGTGACGCGGTCGAGCACTATACGTTCGTTTCCAGCCAGTCGGCCTACAAGGACACGAGCGTGCCGGGCGTGGACGAGAATTATCCGGTCGGCACCATCACGGACGAGCGCCTGCGAGAGGCCGAGGCGCTCAAGCAGTCGGAGCTGACGACCGCCCCGTTCTTCGGGGAGATTTACGGGGCGCTCAAGGCGCTGTGCGAGCGCGCCGCGGAGGATGAGATGCCGGGGCGCGTCCTCAACGTCCGCGCCGGGCTCATCGTCGGGCCGCACGACTACAGCGACCGCTTCACGTACTGGCCGCGTCGCGTCGCGGAGGGCGGCGAGGTGCTCGCGCCCGGCAACCCCGAACGTCAGGTGCAGTACATCGACGTGCGCGACCTCGCGGCGTGGATGCTCGACATGGCCGAGGCCCGCCGGGCGGGCACGTACAATGCCACCGGGCCGGACTACAGGCTCACGATGGGGCGCCTGCTCGACGTGTGCAGGGGCACGACCGGCAGCGACGCCCGTTTCGTCTGGGTTGAAGAGAAGTTCCTTCTCGATGCCGGAGTAGGGCCGTGGATGGAGATGCCGCTGTGGACGCCTCAGGCGGGCGACGACAACGTTAACCGGCACTTCATGGAGGTGAGCGTCGAGAAGGCTGTCGCCGCCGGGCTCAAGTTCCGCCCGCTCTCCGAGACCGTGCGCGACA
Source organism: uncultured Pyrinomonadaceae bacterium (assembly GCA_964246655.1). Classification (GTDB taxonomy): domain Bacteria; phylum Acidobacteriota; class Blastocatellia; order Pyrinomonadales; family Pyrinomonadaceae; genus QHXN01. Next base: position 14,010 of record CAXTSK010000054.1, on the reverse strand, counting down.
CGCTCGAATGGGACTTGTCCCGGCCCGCCGACACGCAGCGCCGCGCCGGCCTCGCGCGCGAACGCGAGCGCGAAGTGCTTGAAGCATGGAAGGCGCGTTGAAACCTACTTGACGGGGACGATGCGCATGATGCGGTCGTCGTCCGCGGAGGGGCCGCCGCGGCCGTCGCGGTTGGAGGTCGAGAAGTAGAGCGCGCCGTCGGGGCCTTCCGCTACGTCGCGGATGCGGCCGTAGCGGTTCTGGAAGAGTCTTTCTTCACTCAAGACCCTTCGGCCGTCGAGCACGACGCGCTGCAAACCCTGGCCGCGCAGGCAGCCGAAGAAGAAGTTGCCCTTGAACTTCGGAAGCGCCGCGCCGCGGTAGAAGGCACCGCTCGCGGGCGCGCACGCGGGCGTGTATTCGAGCAGAGGCGACTCCATCCCTTCCTTACTCTCTTTATGATGGATGGCGGCCCAGCCGTAGTTCTTGCCGCGCTCGACGACGTTGACCTCGTCGCCGCCGCCGGGGCCGTCGAAGCCGGAAGGGCCGTGCTCGGTCTGGAACATCAACCCCGTGCCGGGCTGGAAGTCCAGACCTTGAGAGTTGCGGTGCCCGTACGTCCAGATTTCCGGGCGCACGCCGGGCCGCCCGACGAAGGGGTTGTCGGACGGCACCGTCCCGTCGTCGTTCAAACGCAGGGTCTTCCCCGCCAGCGTGTCTAGCCTCTGCCCTAGCTCCTTCTCGGCCGCGTCGCCGGTCGTGACGTAGAGCTTGCCGTCGGGGCCGAAGCGCAAACGCGTGCCGGCGTGAAAGCGCGCGGCCGGGATGCCCTCGATGACGAGCGTGCGGTCTGTCAGTCCGTTGCCGGTCTCGCGGAAGCGCACGACGCGGACGCGCACGCCGTCCTGGCTGTAGGCGTAGGCGAGATAGAGCAGGTGGTTCTCTGCGAAGCTCGGGTGGAGCGTGAGCCCCATCAACCCGCTCTCGCTCCCGCGCTCTACATCAGGGATGACGGCAAGCGGCTCCGGCCTGAGCGCCCCCTTCTCGAAGACGCGCACTCGACCGGGGCGCTCGGTGAAGAGCATGCGGCCGTCGGGCGTGAAGACGATGGACCAGGGGACTTCGAGTTTGGAGACGACCGTCTCGACGCGGAAGCCGGCCGCGGCGTCCGAGGCCGCGTCTGTCTGTGACTGTGAGCCCGCGTCTCCGGCCGCGCCTCCGTCGCCGCCGCGCGGCGCCCCTGCGCAGGCGGCGAGGAACACGAAGGCGCACGCGAGCGCCCGAAGGGTCTGCTGCGGCATGGTCTCCCCGGTTTCAGGTGTTCGTCAGTGCGAGATGTACTCGTGGAGCAGTTGCAGTTCTGCGCCCTGCTCGCTGATCTCGACGCGCATGATGTCGCGCATCGAGAGCATGCCGATGAATTTGTCGCCGTCCACGACGGGGAGGTGGCGGCTGCCGATGCGCTCCATCCGCTCCAAAGCCTCGTGCGGAGTGTCGGAGCAGTCGATGACGGCGCGCGGCTCGCTCATCACGTCGCGGATGGGCACCGCCGCGGGGTCGAGCTTACGCACGACGACGCGGTTGAGCAGGTCGCGCTCGGAGAAGATGCCGCAGAGTTTCTCGTCCGAGTCGAGCACGCAGACGGCGCCGATCCTGCGGTCGGCCATGTACTCGGCCGCGTCCAGAGCGGTCGCCGTGTCCTTGACGAAGTAGGACTCGCGGTCGCAGACAACGTGTTGGATGGTAATCATAACCCTTCAACTCCCTCCTGCGTCGTGTGGTGCCAGAGCGCGCACATTATAGCGGGAGGCGCGGCGCGGTTTGAAGGTTTTTGTTGGGCGGGGATTGTTCAACTTTTCTCATCCTCAAGCGCCCGCGGCGGCGTTCCGGCACTTTCAATCAAGAGACTGTTATCATACGACACCGGAGGTCGCTCGATGAGAATCGTCAGGTCGTTACTCCTTCTGCCGCTGCTCTGCTTAGGGTTCCTGCCCGCCGCCGCGCAGGAGAAGAGTGCGTTCAAGACCCCTTACCGCGAGAACAGCGGCGAGGACGAGAAGGTGGCAGGGCTCTCAAGGTTCTGGTCGGAGGCCGCGTACAACTTCGCCAACTTCGACCTCGTGCCGGGGCTCGACTGGGACGCGCTCTATCTGGAATACCTGCCGAAGGTTAGGGCGACGAGATCGACCCTCGAATACTACCGCGTGCTGTTGGAGCTGTGCGCGCGCCTGAAGGACGGTCACACGAACGTCTACGTGCCGCCCGAGTTGACGGACGAAGTCGGCGCCTTCCCCGACATCGACACGCGCCTGATCGAAGACAAGGTGCTCGTCGTCGCCGTCTACGACGAGAAGCTACGGCGGGAGGGTCTGAAAGTCGGGGTCGAGGTGGTCGAAATCGACGGCCTGCCGGTCAAGCAGTACGCGGCCGAGCGCGTGATGCCGTACCAGAGCGCTTCCACCAAACAGGACTTAGACCTGCGGACTTATTATTTCAGCCTGCTCGACGGGCCGGCGAAGAGGCCGGTCGAGATACTCTTCCGCGACGCCGGGGGGCAAACCTTCATGAAGACTCTGCGCCGCCTGACCGCGAAGGAGCGCGCGGAGAGGGCGAAGCTGTCGGCGGCGACTTCGCCGCCGAAGCCCGGGCCACACTTCCTGCGGTTCGAAGTCCTGCCCGGCAACGTCGGCCACCTCTCGCTCCTGACCTTCGGCGACAAGAAGATCGTCGAGGAGTTCGAGGCGATTTATGAAGATGTCTTGAAGACCGACGCGCTCGTCATAGACGTTCGCGGCAACGGCGGCGGCGACGGCATCAACGGCTTCCAAATCCTCGCGCACTTCACCGACGAGCCTTTCAAAACGTCCGCGTGGAAGACGCGCGAGTACCGCCCGACCTTCCGCGCGTGGGGCAGGCCCCAGGGTTGGTACACCGTGCCCGGGGGCGAGCAGAAGCCCGCGGGCGGTGAGCACTACTTAAAACCCGTCATCCTCCTGACCGACCCGAAGACTTTCTCGGCCGCGGAAGACTTCACGGTCGCCTTCGACTACATGAAGCGCGGGAAGCTCGTCGGCGAGCCGACGGGCGGGAGCACCGGGCAGCCGCTCTTCTTCGACCTGCCGGGCGGGGGCCGCGCGCGCGTCTGCACGAAGCGGGACACGTACCCCGACGGCAGGGAGTTCATCGGCGTCGGCATCCAGCCTCACGTCCGCGCGCACCCCACCGTGGCCGACTTCCGCGCGGGCCGCGACACGGTGCTCGAAGTCGGACTCGCCGAGTTAAGGAAGATGCTCGGCAAGTAGGATTTCTAATTCAATCGAAGAGAGAGCCCTGCGCCGTGGGGCGGCGGAAGGTGCTCGGGCGTGACTCGTAGGCGTGTCCCTCGTCCCGGTTGAAGCCGAGGCGCGCGCAGTGGACGCGGAAGCTCTTCTCGACGACCTTCCAGTAGACGCCGCTCCCGCGCATCCTCTCGCCGAACTCACTCACGTTGAGACGCCCGCCGCGCACCTCGCGCTGGCGCGCGAGCACGCGGTCGGCTTTCGTCGGCAGGCGCTCGCGCAAACGCTGCTCGAAGTACGGCGCGACGTTCCCGGGCAGGCGCAGGAGGTTGATGAAGGCCGTGCGCGCGCCCGCCTCCTTTGCACGCTTAAGCAGCTCGGGGATGTGCGGGTCGCTCAAGCCCGGGATGACTGGCGCGATGGCGAGGCCGACGGGCACGCCCGCGTCCGCCAAGTCCCGCATCGCGCGGAAGCGCGCGGCGGGCAGGGGCGCAGTCGGCTCCAAAGCCTTCGCCGTCTCGTCGTCGGCGAAAGGGATCGAGAAGAAGACGTTGGCCGCGGCCTCGCGCGCTAAGCCTGAGAGCAAGTCCTTGTCGCGCCGTACGAGCGCCGACTTGGTGACGACGCCGACCGGGTTGCGAAACTCAAGGCAGACTTCGAGGCATTTGCGGGTCAGCTTGTAGTTGAACTCAAGCGGGATGTAAGGGTCGGACGTGAAGGAGAAGACGACCGTCTGCCCTTTCCACGAAGGGCGCATGAACTCCTCGCGCAGAAGCTCCGCGGCGCGCACCTTGGCGACGATCTTCGTCTCGAAGTCCGTGCCCGCGCCGAAGCCGAGGTACTCGTGCGTCGGGCGGCTGAAGCAATAGCTGCAAGCGTGCGTGCAGCCGCGGTAGCAGTTGACGGAGTAGTCGAAGCCCACGTCGGGGCTCTTGTTGTGCGTGATGATGCTGCGCGTCTCGGTCTCCTCGAAGACCTCGACCTTTGATTCGGGCGGCTCGCCGATCCATTCGACGCTGGTCGAGAGCCAAGGGTTCGGCGGGTTTTCGACGTAACGCATAAACGCTCCCCCGACGGCTACGGGAGCGCCGTCAACGTCTTTCGACTTTTCAGGTTAATGCGCGCCGCCCGGGAGCGTTCGCGGCGCGATTCCGTCATCAGGAAAAGGCTGAGGACATTTTAGTGACTGGCGGCTCAGTTCCACAAGCCGGGCGCGGGGCCGCCGGGACGCGCGCCCTCTTCGTGCCAGGTGACGAAGAAGAGGCGGTAATGGTCTGGGTCTTCGAGCGTGACGAAGCGCCCGCCCCAGCCCTCGTCCGTCGGCGGTTCGACCTTGAGACCGCCCGCGCGGACGAAGTCGTAGAACTCGTCCACGTCCCCGACCGTGAGGAAGAAGTGCACGCCGCGCCCGCGTCGCGCCATCGCCAGCGGCACCTGCGCGAGCATCAGTCGCAGGCCACCGGCGCGCAGCGTCGCCATCGGCGGCTCGGCCTCGGGCGCGTGCGCCTCGACCTCGAAGCCTAAGCCCAGACGGTAGAAGTCGAGCGACTCTTCGAGGCTGTTGACTTCGAGGAACAGCAGTTCCAGCCCGCGCACACGCATAAGCTCAGACGGCCCTCAGCAGCAGGTAGACGACGTAGCCGCCCGACAGCACGCACGCCCAGAAGAAGACCTCCTGCGCCCAGACGAGCCGGCGCGCCGGGTGGCCGGGCCGCACCTGCTCGCGCGCGAACGTCATCGCGCCGTGCGCCATCAGGACGCCGAACATGACGACGCCTACGGCCAGCAGCGCGAGCGGCCAGAGGAACATGACGTAATGAGCCTTGACGAGGAAGAGCAATACCAGCCCCCCGAACAGGCACAGGAACGCGCCGACGATACGGCCGCTGACGGGGTCGGCCTTCGCGCCGGGCGAGCTGATAGGTCTGTGCGTGACGTAAGGTTTGTATTCATATTGCGGATGCCGCTCGTCGTATTCGCGGCGCGCGTCGGCGTGGCCGCGGGCGCGCCACGGGTCGTTGGCGGGCGTCATCTCCTCCTCGTCGCCGCCCCGGGCGGGGTGGTGCACGCGCGCGCGCCGTTTGTAGCGCCGCTCGATCTCCGCGCGCGCCTCGTCGCGCCCCGCGCCCAGGGTCGCGTAATGATCCTGCTCGCCGTCACGAACGCTCATCGCACCAGATATTACCCTCGCGGCCCGCACCCGTCTACAGTTCTCGCGCGTGTGCTAAGCTTTAGCCAAAGGGGAGAGTCTATGGCTTTGAGTTACGCACCGGGCGACGACCTTGTGTTCCAGATGGAGAGCGGCTTCGGGCTGCTGCGCGTGCTCGGGTCGGAGGGCGAAGGGCACGCGGCGGTCTGGCACGTCCTTGTCTATCACGAGTTCTATCCGGACGTGGCGGCGGCCGCGGCGGCGCTCGCCGCCGCCAGCCCGCTCGCCGTGCGCGAGCCGCACCTCGCGCTCACCGAACACGCCTTCGAGAAGACCCCGGCCGCCCGCCTCACCAATCGCCCCGTCACAGATGAAGAACTTAAGCCGCTCCGTCAATGGCAACGCGAAGGCGGCCCCGTCCACGACCGCTCGCTGCTGCTTATGCTCGGGATGAGGTAGGGGTGTTGGATGCTGGGTGCTGGGTGTTGGGTTTTAGGGGTTGGTTAAAAACCGGTTCTTCCCCAACACCTAAAACCCAACACCCCTTCACTGTCCGAACCGCTGCCTGTACTCGATGGACGAGATGAATGCCTTGACCATCTCGGCGCGGATGTAGTCGCCGTTGAACTCGTTGAGCTTGCCGAGCCAGAAGTTGTAGCCCGCGGCGTCGGGGTCGCGCCTGAGATAGCCGAAGTATTGCATGAGCACGAAGGCGCGGCGGAACTCGGCCAGCCTCAGCTCGTCCGCCTCGGCGACGATGCGGAAGACCTGCGCGCGGGTCAGAATCCCTTCGTCGAGCGCCCTTCTCAGCACGTCCTGTCTGAAGCGCTGTAACGGCAACTGCCCGCGGATCTCGCCGTTCGGATTGTTCTGCGTGTGCACGTCGATGTAGAGCCGCCCTTCGAAGGAGGGACTGGTCTGCTCCTGCGTGAACGTGACCGGGAAGTCTGTGAACTCGCCCGCGGGCAGAGTAATGATGGCGGGCGCCTCCTCGCCGGGCGCGGCCGGGCCGTGGATGTGGACGGCCGTCACGGGGCTCGAAAGGTTGTTCAGGTAGAGCGAGACGGTCGCGTCGCGGCTGCCCCCTGCAAACGGGCGCCGCAGGACGACGGCCCCCGTGGCGGGTGACGCGCCGGGCGGCACCTGCTGCGCCGCGTCGAGCCGTGCAACGTCGATGTTTCCGACCGTGGTATTCAGGTTGGCCGAGAGGAGCAGCGCATCGACGAACTGCGCGTTGGTCATCGCGCCGTACTTCGAGACGAACTCGGGGCGCGCGACGAACTCGTCGAAGTAGGCGCGCCGGTTGGCTTCGAGCACGGCCTCGGCGCCGGGCTGGCCGAAGGCGTAGCCGCGCTGGAGCGCCTGCACGTCGCGCTCGAAGCTCGCGTAGCTGACGGGCACCTGCGGGTCTGTCGCCGAGTTGCCGAAGGCCGCGCGGTTCGCGAGGTACGCGAGCAAGCCCGTGCGTTGGAACTCAATCGACAGGAAGAAGGCCGCGCTGACGTTGATCCTCTTCACCTCGCGGCACTGCGCGTCCGCGCCGCAAGATTCAATCTCGTTCGTCCAGAACTGGAAGCCCGCCGCGTCGGGCTCGCGGTTGAGGAAGTCCGCGTAGTGCTGCCGGACGAAGAAGGCCGAGTCGTCGATGGGGTTGACGGTAGAGCCGGGCGGGTCGTTGTCTACGATGCGGAAAGCGTCGGTGTCCGGCGAGGCGAAAGCGTCACCGCCGGGCACCTCCTTGAGCGCGAGGCTGACCAATTCGTCCGGCTCGTCGAGGCCGTCGTCCGTGATGAGCACGTCGAAGCTCTTGGAGGTCTCGCCCGGCGCGAAACTGATGGTGCCGCGCGCGGTCGTGTAGTCCATGTGCTCTGTCGCCTGGTTGTCCTTCGTCTCGAATCCGATGCGCGCGGCGCGGGACGTGTCGCCGACGCGGATGACGTTGACGGTCTTCTTCCCCGCGCCCTCGCTCACCTCCCTGTTCCCGAGTTGGAACTGCACGACGGACGGTGTGTCCACGGAGCCGAACCGGCCTCGAATCTCGCCCGTGAAGAACGCCTCGGTGTGTACGTCGATCTTGAGGAGCCCGGCCTTCAGGTCTTGCACCTGCTGCGAGCTGAGCGTGATCTGGTAGTCCACCAAATCGACGCCCGGCGGCAGTTCGAAGAGTACCGGGCCCTCCTCGAAGGAGGGCGCCGGCCCGTGGATGTGCACGGCAAAGATATTGCCGGTGGGTTGGTTGATGTGGAACGAGACCTTCGCCGTCTGCTGGTCGGGGCCGAGCGCGATCATCGCGAGGCCGGTAGAGTTCGTGGAGTGCGGCAGATCGTACTGCGAGCCGTCGATGGACGCGAAGAAGTAGGTCGGCTGCGCGAAGACTTCGTAGACCGCGCCGTTCGAGAGCGAGACGACGTAGAGGCTGCCCTTCGAAGGCTCGCTCTGGATGTCGGTCGTGATGCCGAAGTCGCGCCCGACGACGAGACTCTCGCTCTCGGCGAGGTCGAACTTGTCCGCGTTGTCGGCCACCTTGTCGGCGAGGCGCGAGTCGGTCGGAGCAAACGTCTTGCGGTCGCCGCTCAGCTTGAGGCGCATCAGGTAGCCGCCGAGCAAAGTCGTGCGCGACGCGCCGACGAAGAGGTCGCCCGCGTACTGCGGCCCTAACCCGGAGCCGCGCGCGAAGCCAATGGGCGAGGGCGCGACGGCGTACTTCCAACTGAACTCGGGCTCGGTGTACTTCGAGCCCGGCAGTTGGTAGAGGCGCGCGAGCGCCTGCGCCGCCGTGTCGGCGAGGTTCGAGGGCGGCCAGCGGTTCTGTTGGAGACTGTTGCCGCGCGAGACCTCGATTGCCTTGAACTCCGAGATGCGCGACGAAGGCCCCATCAGTTGGGCCCAGCCGCCGTTGAAGCCCGCCTCGACCCGATTAATTTCGTCGAAGGCGTCGTCGCCATTCTCCTGCGTCCAGAGGTAGCCGCCGACGGGGTCGAAGTCCATCCCGAACCCGTTACGCACGCCGTAGGCGTAGAGCCGCTTGATGTTGTCAACGACGGGGCCGCCGAGCGTCGTCTGAATGTTGAAATAGGGGTTGTCGGTCGGCGTCGTCCCGTCGTCGTTGAGGCGGAGGACGAAGCCCGTGAAGTGTGCGTCGTCGGGCTCGGGGCCGCCGAACTCGTCGTCCTGAACGAGCGGGTTGGTCGGACACGTCACCGTCGGCCCGCAGGGGAGATTTTGCAGGAAGCCGCGCCGCCCGTTGTCGCCCATCAAGACGTAGAGTTTGCCGTCGGGGCCGAAGCGGAGGACTCCGCCGTTGTGGTTGCCGCGCGCGGGCTGCCCCTCGTCCGTTTGCAGCGCACGCAGTTTGAGCAGGTTGCGGTCGAACGTGAGCGTCGAGCCGTTCATCACGTAGCGGTCAACGCGGTTGCCTAAGAGCGGCGTCGCCTCGATGGCAACCGTGTCGTTGGGGACGCTGCTCTCCGTCCAGTAGAGGTAGACGAAGTGGTTCGTGTTGAAGTTCGGATGCAGCGCGATGCCGAGCAGGCCGCGCTCGGACGCGGAGTTGACGTTGAGGTCGAGCGCGACGCCCTGCGCGACGCCGTTCTTGACGCGCACGACGCGGCCGGTCGCCTTCTCAAGCACGAGGAAGTCTGCGGGGCCGATGAAGGCCAACGCGGTCGGCTGGTCGAGGCCGGAGACGATGGTGCGGACGCCGAGGTTCGGCACCGTCATCGAGGGCGCGGCCGACTGCGCCGCGACGGGGATGCTCGTGGTGACCGTGTTGTTCGCGGGGAACGGGTCGTGCTCGAAGGCCCTGGCGGTCGCGTTCGTGCTGAAAGTCCCGGCCGCGGGCGGCCTGACGGTGAAGTCAATCACGCTCGACTGCCCCGCGGCCATGTCGTTGAAAGCGCAGTCATACTCAAGCTCGCTCGCGAGCACGAGTAGCGTGCAAGAGCCCGCGCCCTTGACGAACGAGGGCGTGTCTCGCGGGAGCTTCACCGTGAGCGTCGGCGTCGAGGCCGAGGCGGGGCCGTTGTTCGTGACTGTGATCGTGTATTTCAGGTCAACGCCGACCTGCGCCGGGTTCGGCGAAACCGACTGGCTGACGGAGATGTCCGCGTCGGCGGGCGCGGCGACGTTCAAGCCCGCCTGCGCGGAGTGTGAGAGCGCGCCGCTCGTGGCGTTGACGTTGAAAGTGCTCGGGCCGGTCGTCGTCGAGCCGGTCGTCGTGATTGTAAGTGTAGAGGTCTGCGGCGACGCGTTCGTCAGGTTAAAGGATGCTGGCTGGAAGTTGGCGGTCGCGCCGGTCGGCAGTCCTGAAGCGTCGAGCGTGACGTTGCCGTTGAATCCGTTGAGCGGCGTCACGGTCACGTCGTAGGTCGCGCTTGAGCCCTGCACGACCGTGCGCGAGGAGGGCGAGACCGAGAGTTGGAAGTCGGGCGCGGGCGCCTGGAAGGGCGCCGACTTGAAGGTGAAGTAGATGTTGTCGCCCGAGCTGTTGCCGTCGCCGTTGGCCTGGTTGCCCGCGAGGTAGAAGGTGACGGGGCCAACGTCTTCGTTCGGAGCAGTCCACTTGAACGTCCAGGTCGCTCCGTTCAACTGACCCGGGAACGTCCCCTTCGAAGTGTGCTCGATGTACTCGCGCGCGGGGAAAGGCCCTTCGCCGTTGATGACGCGCGTGAGGTCGTCGGCCGGCGCGAAGGCTCCGGCCTTCTCGTCGGCGGAGTCGAGCGCCGTCATCTGAAAGCCCCAGCGCACGCGCGTCGCGTCTCCGCTCGCGTGCGTGACCGTGATGTCGTAGGTCTGGCCCGGCGTGTACTTGTCGGGGACGCCGAGCGTGAGCGTGCCGCTGCTCTGCGCGGGAGTGGTGTGGCAGTCGGAACAGTCCAACTCGCCCGGCGCGTGCGAGTAGCCCGCGGGCGGCCCCGAAGAGTAAGCGCCCGCGTGCGGGTTCGCGAAGTTGTCCGTCAGCAGGAGCGCGGCCGTGAAGGCTGCGAAGAGTGCGAGCGCGAGGATTTTAATTCTGAGCATTACGTAAAGCTTCTACCCTGTCATTGTCGGAGTCGTTTGGCGCGGAGAGTATTTAATCACAGAGACACAGAGACACAGCTTAAGGCAATTTAAAGCTGTGTCTCTGTGTCTCTGTGGTTAACACTTACGCTAAATCATGAACCCGAGGTTCGGATTTGGGAAGCGGTCGAGCAGCGGGAAGACCGCCGGGAAGTCGCTCGCGGAGAGCCCGTACCAGGTGGCGAGCGTCGCCGCATACTGCTCGACGGAGGTCGTCGGTATCCAGCGTCCGCGTGTGTCGGCGTCGTCCGGCCCGCCGAGCGCGAGCGTCGGGTACGTGCCGTAGAAGTTGCCGCCGCTCACCGCGCCGCCCATCACGAAGTGATGGTTACCCCACCCGTGATCCGTGCCGACCGCGCCGCCCGAGCCCGACGCCTGGAACGTGCGGCCGAAGTCGGAGAGCGTGAACGTCGTCACGTTGTTCTGCATGCCCAAATCGCCGAGCGTCTCCCAGAAGCCGCGCATGGCCTGACTGAGCTGCAAGAGCAAGGCGTCCTGCCCGGCCGTGCGCTGGTTCGAGTGCGTGTCGAAGCCGCCGAGCTGGCAGAAGAAGATTTGTCGCTTGACGCCGAGCGTGTCGCGCAACGCGACGAGGCGCGCGACCTGTTCGAGCTGGCGCCCCAAAGACGTGTTCGGGATTTTCGGGTAGTCGGTGTTCGGCGCCGTGTCGAGCTGCGCCTTCGTCCGCAGCGCGCTGCTGCGCGTGTCGGCGTCGGCCTTGATAAGTATCTTGTCAACGTCGAGCGCGCGCAGCGCGTCGAAGGCCGCGCGGCGCGTGGGCACGTCCGTCGCCGAGCTGCCCGAAGAGTTGGCCGTCATCGTCAGCGGGAGCGCCGCCCCGAGCGTCGAGTTCGAGTCGCCGAGGGCGAGCGGCAACGCGCTCACGCCCGTCACGAAGAGACTGACGCCCGCGATGGTGACGACCTGCGGAAAGGTGGACGCGCCGTTGAGCGCCGCCGACCTGTCGGCCAGACGCCCGCCCCAGCCCGTGCGGCTCACGGCGTTGGCGACGGCCGACTGCCACTGGCTGACCTGGTCGGAGTGCGAGAAGAGTTGGAGCGGGCGCTTGCCCGTGCCGTTCAGGTAGGTCGTGCGCGTCAGCGGCTCGACCAGCGGGCCGACGTTGCAGACGACGGCGAGGCGCCCCGCGTTCCAAACGTCGAGCAGCCCCTTGTTAGCAATCGAAGGGTTGGCGACCTCGGGCGCGAGGTTCGGGTGGAGCCCGAACTGCCGGCCCTGGCTCGGCGGGTTGACCGCGACGAGGCTCGACTGCGGAATCGCCAGCGTCGAGGGGCCGCGCACGGCCGTGTACTGGCCGAAGCTCGTCTGGTCGAGCGGCACGACCATGTTCGTCCCGTCGTTGCCGCCGCTGAGGAAGACGCAGACGAGCGCGCGGTAGTCCGTGGCCGCCTGCGCGTAGGCGCCGACGAGCCCGAGGCTCTCGACGGTCGAGGCGAGCGCGAGGCCGCCCAGCGTGCAGGCCGAGGCGCGGAGGAAGTCTCTGCGGGAAGTTGTCATGCTTGTTACCTCTGCACCTCGTACTGCGCCGACGTGGCGACCAGATAGATGGCGGTCTGCGCGCGGCGGCGCTGGTAGTCCGACGAAGTGCTCGGGATGGCGTTGACGGCGTTCACGACCGTCTGCTTCATCGCCGCCGACATCGTGCCGTGCAGCAGCAGCGTGTTCAGGTAGTCGGCCATCCCCGAGGGGTTGTCGGCGAGGCCGATGACCGGCGCCATCTGAACTTGCGTCCCCGTCGGCACGTTGACGGAAGGCTGAAGGCCGAAGTAGAGGAGCTGGTTGATCCAGTTCGCGCGGCGCAGCGTCGTCGAGGTCGTGAGGATCTGGAAGGCCGGCCCCTGAAGGCGCGTCCCCGTCACCTGATAGTCGGGCTCGTAGTAGCTGAAGACCGTGAAGGGCAGGAAGAGCGGCTGCCCCATCGCGTTCGGCGCGTCGCCGACTGTGCCGCTCGTGCCCTGCGCGATGACGCCGTCGCTCGTCGCGTTGAAGGCGCGCAGGAAGTTGTTGATGTACTGCACCGGCTCGCGAAGTTTTCCGTAAGACGGGTCGGTCTTCACGTCGCCGCGCGCCTCGGGGTCGAGGAGGATGTTGCGCACGACGGCCTTCATGTTCCCGCGCTGGTTGAAGCAGGGGCTCTCGGGGTAGAGGCCCGCGCAGTCGTTGTCGAAGGCGTCGGCGACGCGCGCGACGTAGGCGGGCGAAGGGTTGCTCGTGACCAAATGCTGGATGAGCTGGCGCGAGACGAAGGGGCCGACGTTCGGGTGGTTGAAGATCACGTCGAGCGCCTGGTTCAGTTCGGTCTGCGCGCAGGCCGAGTTGGTCGCGCCGTTCGTCCCGGGGCAGCCCGCGAGCGGCGTCCCGAAGAGGTTCTTCGCGGTGCGGTCGTGCGTCGTGCCGCCGCGCGGCACCATCGCGTCGCGGTAGTTGGTCGTGCCCGCGGGCAGCGCAGGGTTCGGCGCGCGGTTGAAGTTCCAGCCCGTGAAGACCTTCGTGAACTGGTCAACGTCGGACTGCGTGTAGACGGGGACGGGCAACCCCTGTGCGTCGAGGACGGGCGTGCCGTCGTGGTTGAGCTGGTTGACGCCCATCGAGAAGAGTTGCAGCACCTCGCGCGCGTAGTTCTCGTTGAAGTTGTTCGGCGCGGTGGACTGATTCATGTTGAGGTACTCGCCCATCGCCGGGCTGAGCGTGATGTCGTTGAGGAGGTTGCGATAGTTGCCGAACGCGTGCTTATCGAGCGTCTGCAAATACCCGTTCATCCACCAAGGCACGGGGATGTCGCGACCCGAGACGACGAAAATCTGGTGGAGCGCGAAGGCCACGCGCTGTCGCAACTGACCGGGTCGCGTCAGCGCGTTCTTGAAGAACTGCGCCTGAAGCGGGTACATCGAGTAGTTGTCGCGCAGGCAGAGGTTGCGCTTGTTGTTGTTCGAGTCGCCGACCGGATCGACCGGACACGTTATCGAGCTGTCGTCAACGACGATGGCGAGGTCCGGGTAGTCGGAGCCCTTCGCCGTGTTGAGGACGGGCGCGTTGAACTGCTCGTCGATGAAGGCGCGCAGGCCCAACTGCTGGACGCGCGTGACCTCGGACGTGTTCGGCCCCCACGTCGCCTGCTCTAAGAGTCGCGTCACGTCGGCGGCCGTGGCCTCGCCGGGGCCGTAGGCTTTCGGCGTCGGCGTCGGCGTCGGCGCGGGCGGCGTCGGGGGCGCGGGCGAGAGGAACTCGGTCGAGGGGTCTGTGCCTATCCCCGCGCCCGTCTGGCCGACGGCGATGCGGACGCGGTTCGAGGAGAGGCCGTGGAGGCTGATGCGGACGAGCACGTCGCCGAGCGTGTCGGTCATCTGGTCGTCGAGCCGGAGCGTGACGGCCCAGAGCCAGTCCTGCGGCTGCGCGACGTGCTGCTTGCCATCCACGTCGAAGATGTCGTACGCCGGCTTCGAGAGCGCCTCGACCTTCAAAGGATAGACGCGCCCCGAGGCGTCCTGCGCGTCGGCGGTCCGGGCGCCGGGGCCCGCGCCCCCG
>CAXTSK010000053.1:11394-15914 GCA_964246655.1 uncultured Pyrinomonadaceae bacterium | reverse complement strand
CCCCGGCAAGAGCGACCAGGAGGAGCGTCTTGAGCCGTTGCGGGTGCCGCCGCCGCCCGTCCCCGCGATGACGACGAACCCGAAGTTCCTCGCCTTCTTCGACTCGATTAAGCCCGTGCACGACCCGCAGAAATTGCCGGGCGAATCTTACGACCACATCTGGGCGCGGACGGCCGCGCCCGGCAAGCCGCCCACCAGCCCCTTCCTCACCTCCGACACGTGCGTGGGCTGCCACAGCGCCATCACCTACAGCGGCAACCCGATGCTCTACGAGGAGACGCAGAAGGACGGCACGACGCTGGCGATGAACGTCTCGCCCTTCGCGGAGTGGCGCTGGTCGCCGATGGGGCTCGCCGGGCGCGACCCGATCTTCTACGCGCAGCTCGACAGCGAGATCGCCTACCTGAAGACGCGACCCGACGCCGACGAGATGATCAAGACGGTGACCAACACCTGCTTCAAGTGTCACGGCGTGATGGGCAAGCGCACCCTCGACGAAGACCACGGCGGCGTCGGCAAGGGCGACTTCAAGCGCGAGTTCGTCTACATCACCGACGAATCGGACCCGAACTTCAAGTACGGCGCGCTGGCGCGCGACGGCATCAGCTGCATGTCCTGCCACCGCATCGTCCAGGACAAGCCTGGGACGCTCAAGCACTTCCTTGAGCAGGCCATCACCGGCGACTTCTCGGTCGGCGAGCCCGGCGAGCTGTACGGCCCTTTCAAGGACGACGAGATCGTCACCGACCCGATGAACAACGCGCTCGGCATCAAGCCGAAGCACGACCCTTACATCAAGAGCGCGCGGATGTGCGGCAGCTGCCACACCATCAACCTCCCCGTGGTGGACTTTAAGCCGCCCACCCGGCACGGCAACGACGCGGAGGGGCCGCGCCCCTTGACGCACAGCAGCCTCGAACAGTTGACTTATCTTGAGTGGCTCAACAGCGGCTACCAGAACGAGTTCAACGGCGGCCCGAAGGCGCAGACCTGTCAGGACTGCCACATGCGTTCGAGCTACAGCAATGCGAACGGCACGCTCGAAGTGCTGCTCATCCAGCAGCCCATCGCTGCCGTCGAGGACGACCGCTATCCCGCGACCGAAGGGCGCCTGCCCGCCGAGAAGGTACACACACGCATCCGCGAGAGCGGCTTCGTGCGTCACCAGCTACAGGGCCTCAACGTCCCCCTGCTTGAGATGTTCCGCCAGTACATGGAGAAGGGCTACGCGAACGGCGCGAACCTTTTGTCTAATCCAATCCTCGGCGTGCGGCAGAACGACTACATGCAGTCGGTCGCCGACAACCTGCCGAACGCCATCGACGCCTTCGTCGAGCAGGCCAGGAACACGACCGCCGAGGTCAGCATCGCCCCGATTAACGTCAACGGCCGGAAGCTGACCGCCGACGTGCTCGTCACGAACAAGACCGGCCACCGTTTCCCGAGCGGCGTCGGCTTCCGCCGCGGCTTCCTTGAGGTGCGCGTCTGGCTCACGAGCGGCGGTCAGGAGAAGACCATCTGGTGCTCGGGCTGCACGGACGAGCTGGGCGTCATCACGGACGGCGACGGGGGTAAGCCTCTGCCTTCGGAGCTGTACGAGAAGTACCAGCCGGGACAGAAGCCGGAGCGGAGCGACTACCCCGTGCAGTGCAGGAACGTTACACAGCAGCAGTACATGCCGCACTTCTGGGGGGCGCGCTTCCCCATCACGCGGCAGGATCAGGCGCAGATTTACGAGGAGATAGATTTGAACGCCGACTGCGTCATCACGAGCAGCTTCATCCGGCGCGACTTCGTGGTCAAGGACAACCGTCTGCTCCCGCTCGGCTGGACGGAGAACGGGCCGACGGGGCCGGACGGCAAGCCCGTTATCCCGAAAGAGTTCCTCGAACCGACGCACGCCGAAGGTGTGTGGGACGACCCGCGCTATCACGACGGCAGCGGGACGAGCCTGGTGCGGTACGAGGTGGTGCTGCCGGGGGGCTTCAGCCCGGCCAACCTGCGTGTGAGCGCGACGCTCTACTACCAGAGCATCCCGCCGCACTACCTGCACGACCGCTTCTCGCAGGCGCCCGACTACCCGGCCACGCGGCGGCTCTACTACCTGACCTCCAACCTTCCCACGCAGGGCACGCCGATGGAGAACTGGAAGGTCAAGGTCGTCTCGGCCGCACGCACGGCGGGTCAGTAGATTTGGCGATTCAGTATGGTCGAAAAAGAGGACACCGGAGCGAGTGAGCCACTGCCGGTCGGCGCCGGCATCCTTGAGGCCATTCTTGAAGGCACGTCGGACGCTATCTTTGCGAAAGACCTCGACGGAAGATACCTTCTGGTCAACTCCGCGTGCGCGACATTCATCGGCAAGCCCAAGGAGCAGATCATCGGCCGGGACGACTTCGCGCTCTACCCGCCGGAGACTGCGCGCCGGTTCGTCGAGGCCGACAAGATGGTTGTCGAGTCCGGTGAGACGCAGGTCTTCGAGGGGCTGGCGACGGGGGCCGGCGGGACGCAGCTCTTCCGCGTGACGAAGGGCGTCGTCCGCGACGCGGCGGGGCGTGTCGTCGGCCTCTTCGGCATCTCGCACGACATGACGGAGCGCAGGCGCGCCGAGGAGGAGCGCCTTGAACGTGCGCGCGCACAGGCGGCGCGCGCCGAGGCGGAGGAGGCGAGCCGGATGAAAGACCTCTTCCTCGCAACCCTCTCGCACGAGCTGCGCACGCCGCTCACCTCCATCCTCGGCTGGGTGACCCTGATTGACGACGACGTGGTGAACGAGACGGTGGCCCGGGAGGGGATCAAGATCATCCGCCGGAACGCGGAGCAGCAACGACACATCATCGACGACATTCTGGACGCGTCGCGCATCATCGCGGGCAAGCTCCACATCGAGACGCAGCCGTTGGAGCTGGCGCGGGTGGTGCGGGCGGCCATGGACGTGGTGCGTCCCGCGGCGGAGGCCAGAGGCGTCCGTCTAAGCTGCGACCTTGAGACACCTTCCGGCAGCGTCATCGGCGACCCGCACAGGCTTCAGCAGGTCTTCTGGAATCTTTTGTCGAACGCGGTGAAGTTTACGCCCGTCGGGGGAGAGGTCAGGGTCGAGGTCGAGCAACGGCCCGAACAGATGCGCGTGACGGTGAGCGACACGGGGCGGGGCATCAGCCCGGACTTTCTGCCTTACGTCTTCGACCGTTTTCGACAGGCCGACAGTTCTCCCTCGCGCGCGCAGGGCGGACTGGGACTCGGCCTCTCGCTCGTCAAGTATCTGGTGGAGATGCACGGCGGGTCTGTCGGCGCGTACAGTGCGGGGCAGGGGCAGGGCGCCGTCTTCACCGTCAACCTTCCGCCGGCGCCCGCCGAGCCGCACACGGCTGCCGCGCGCCACGCGGATGCGCCGTTGACGACGGAAGAGCCGGCCGCCGGAGGGCACGCGCAAAGTCCTGCTCTGCACGCGCTGAACGGTCTGCGTGTCCTGCTGGTGGATGACGACGAAGACACTTTACAACTGCTCTCGATGATCCTCAGGAAGCACGGCGTCGAAGTCGCCTCCGCCACTTCCGCCGCCGTCGCGCTCGGGACGCTCGAACAGTTGAGACCCGACCTTCTTGTCAGCGACATCGGCATGCCCGAAGTGGACGGCTATGAGTTGATGCGCACGGTTCGCACGCTTGAGGCAGAGCACGGGCGACGCACGCCCGCGCTGGCGCTGACGGCCTACGCCGGCGAAGGCGACCGTCTGCTCGCCCTCGACGCCGGCTTCGACGAGCACCTGGCGAAACCCATCGAGCCGAAAGCCTTACTGTCAGCCATCGCCAACCTCGCGGAGAAGTTAAAGAATCCTCCACGCTAACGCTATTGACATCCACGCGGGCCGGGCATATCTTTCGGCCCGTCAGGAAGAACGCACAACCCACCATCCAAGCTATTCGCCACCGATAGCAGTTTGACCGCGCGCCTCTACGTGGTCGGCAAGATCGACGGGCCAAGCTAATCAGGTCGGAGTATAACAATGAAAAGAACAGTCCCCCTGTCACTATTAACACTCGCCCTTCTAGTCGGAGCAGCCCTTGACGTACACCCGCAGCGCATCTTCCAGTCCGTCCGACCGGCGCGCAATAGTACCGCGGGCCGTCCCCGCGACTTTCAACCTGTTACTGCCGTTCGCGTCTACGCTGACGGTCGATAGGACGGACGACACGGCCGCCGCCACGGCTTGCACGGCCGCGCCCAACGATTGCAGTCTGCGCGGGGCAATCATCAACGCGAATGCCGACGTGAGCGCCGTGCCTGTAACTATCAACCTGCAACCGGCGACCACCTACAACCTGACGTTGACCAACGTGACGCAGGAGAACGCCGTGGCGACGGGCGACCTCGACATCACCACGAGCCTCCACACGGTGACCATCGCGGGCGGCGGCTCGTCGGGGCCGAGCGCGTCGATTATCAACGCCTCCGGGCTGAACGTCGGCACCACGCGAGACCGCGTGTTTCAACTCAACGGGTCGGGCGTCGCCCGAAAA
>CAXTSK010000053.1:11051-11384 GCA_964246655.1 uncultured Pyrinomonadaceae bacterium | reverse complement strand
TCGCCGTCATCTTTCAGAACTTGGTCATTCGGAACGGCAACGCTGCCGACGACGGCACGAGCGGCGCGAGCACCAACCCGGCGAAACAAAACGCCAACCGCGCGGGCGGCGGCATCCTGAACAACGGCGGTAGCATGACGTTGACCAACGTCACCGTCGAGTTATGCGCGGCGCTCGGAAAGGGCGACGACATCGTCAACGAGCACAGAACCCTCGACGCGCGTGGCGGCGGCCTCGCCAGTCTCGCGGCGACCGGCAACGTGATCATCACGGGCAGTACGTTTTCGGCCGACTCCGCCTTAGGCGGGAACGGCGGCATCTTCAACAACGCCG
>CAXTSK010000053.1:0-11037 GCA_964246655.1 uncultured Pyrinomonadaceae bacterium | reverse complement strand
CACAGGGCGGCTCGATCTATTTCGAAGGCGGCACGCTCGACATCGAAGGGTCGCGAATCGAAGCCAGCCTCGCGAACGGCGGTAACGGGGGGAATCAAGATCAGAACGGTCAGACCAACGGCGGCTTCGGCGGGACGGCCCAGGGCGGCGGGGTGTGGGTCGGCGGCGGCACCGTCACGATTAACAACACCACGTTTGAAGACACCGATGCCAACGGCGGTAACTCGGGCACGGGCGGCAACGGGGCCAACCCCGGCGGCAACGCAGACGGCGGCGGCCTGTACAGCCTCGGCAACGTGACGGTGACCAACTCGACGTTCCACCTCGCCGAAGCGAACGGCGGCGATGGCGGCGAGGGCGTGGGGGCGGCCAGCCGCGGCGGGGGGTTGGGGGGGGGGGGCGGCGGGGGGGGCGGGGGGGGGGGGGACCTTCGCCAACAACTCCGCCGACGGCGGCGACGGCGGCGACGGCGGCCAGAACAACGGCGGCCTCAACTGCGGCAACCACGGCGCGGGCGGCTTCGCGTACGGCGGCGCGTTGACGAGCAACAACGCGGCCACCGTCAACGTCAAGCACGCGACCATCAGTCTCAACAACGCACAGGCGGGCAACACCGGAGTCAACCAGCCCGGGGTGAACAAGCCGCCGCGCCTCGCGGCCGAAGGCACGGGCGGCGGCATCCGCGTCGGCCCCGGCGGCGTGACTTTGGAGAACACCATCATCGCCGGCAACACCGCCGCCAACGGCGCGGGTGACAACACCGGCGCCCCGGTTCCCGGCCCCGGACGTTGACGGCGCCGTCGCCAGCAACGGCCACAACCTCCTCGGCAACGCGGCCGAGGCGACGGGCTTTACCGGAACCGGCGACCAGACCGGCGTCAACCCGTTGTTGATGCCTCTGGCGGACAACGGCGGCCCGACCCAAACGATGGCGCTGTCGCCCGGCAGCCCCGCCATTGATGCGGGCGTGGCGGCCGGCGCCACATTTGATCAGCGCGGTCTGTCGCGCACGGTCGATGACCCCGGCGTCGCCAACGCCCCGACCAGTGACGGCACCGACATCGGTGCCTTTGAACGCGAAGTTCCCTGCATCCTCTCCTGCCCGACCGACATTAGCGTGTCGAACAACCCCGGCGAGTGCGGCGCAGTCGTCGATTACACGGAGCCTTCCGGCGCGGGCTGCGGCACGGTCACGTGTGACCACCCGTCGGGCTCCACCTTCGACGTGGGAGCGACGACCGTCACCTGCACCAGCACGGCCGGGCCGTCTTGCAGCTTCACCGTCACCGTCAACGACACGCAGGCGCCCGGCATTACGACGAAGGGCTCCATCACGCTGTGGCCTCCCAATCACAAGTACGAGACTATCAACGTCACCGATCTGGTCGCGAGCGCGGTCGATAATTGTGACCCGGGTGTGGGCGTCGGCGGCGTGCGGATTACAAAGGTGACCAGTGATGAGCTTGAGAACAGCGGCGGTGACGGCAGCACGCTTAATGACATCTTGATTGCGGCCGACTGCAAGTCTGTGAAGCTGCGCTCCGAGCGTATGGGCGGCGGCAACGGGCGGGTCTACACCATCACCTTCAAGGTGACGGACGCTTCGGGCAACGTCGGCACCGCCACGGCAAAAGTCACCGTGCCGCATTCACAGAACGGCTCGGCCGCGGTGGACGACGGGCCGCATTACACAGTCCTGAGCGGCTGTCCTTAACATCCACTACCTGAGCCCCTCTAACCGGCGTGGGGGGGGGGGGAGGCAAACAAAGTGGAGCCCCCCCCCCGCCCCCCGGCCCCCCCCCCCCCCCCCCCTCCCCCCCCCCCCCCCCCCCCCCCCCCCCCCCCCGAGACCTTATAACCGCATCGCCCCATTCATCTGTATAGGAGACAATCACCACCAGCAAGTGTCTCTTATCCAGTATTGATACCGGGTGCGAGTAGAAGCGCACGCGTCGCTACAGACCCTCCTGCAATCTATCAAATCTCTCGAACGTCCGCCGGGCGTCCATCTCATGAAAGCCTCGTATGACGTATCCGCCGGATTCGTCGCGAGGTATTGCTCATAGGTGATATACCCGGACGTGCCGCCTGATTCCTGCGCAAACGCGCCCATGTTCGCGAAACACAGAGCGAGAATCAGTAGAGACAGAAAAACGGATTTTCGTCCCAGTAATTTTTTCATGGAAATTCTCCTGACTTTTGAAAGTGACGCGGAATAGGGAGACTGTCGGAATCGAGAGGCTTCAATTCCGAGCGGGAATATAAGGGGAAAGAAACAACCCTCAACTATAAATGTGATGAGCCGGTAGATAACGGGGCTGAAGTTGGTAAACCAAACGACGAAAGGGCAGCCGCTTGGCTGCCCCTTCTCGTTGATTCAACAGAAGGCGTTCGGTCGGAATTGAGACGACGAACAAGGGTGGATGACGAGCCGTCCCGCGTGCCGCGGGGGTAGGCTTTTACAGCGTCACCCTGATGCAGAGGCCATCTTTTGGGCCTTGGTGCGGACGAAGGCGTAGTTGAGTTGGGGGAGGGAGTTGAAGGCGGCGGCCTTCGCGGCGAACTCCTTGGCCTTGGCGTTGTCGCCTTTGCCCTGGTA
The DNA here is from genome assembly GCA_964246655.1 of uncultured Pyrinomonadaceae bacterium. Classification (GTDB taxonomy): domain Bacteria; phylum Acidobacteriota; class Blastocatellia; order Pyrinomonadales; family Pyrinomonadaceae; genus QHXN01. The sequence goes on along the minus strand of CAXTSK010000053.1, from coordinate 8,438 downwards.
CGCCTGCGAGAGGCGGTAGAGGTTCTGGGGGTTCTGCTGGTTGGCCTGCTGTAGCTCGGCGATGGCCTTGTCGTTGTCCTTCTCGGCGAGCGCGATCATGCCGGCCAGCTCGTGCGCCTGCTTCGTCTGGTTGGAGTTCTTGGAAGCCTCCGCGCCCTTGCGGAACTCTTCGGCCTCGGCCTTCGCCGCCGCGAAGTCCTTCTTCCCCACGGCGACCGTGACAAGGTTGTAGTGGTGGAAGAGTTTCGTGTTGTCCTTAATCTCCTTCGAGAGCGTTGACTCGTCGGTCATCTTAACGAGGCGCTCGAACTGCTCCTTCGCCTCGTCGTACTTGCCCATCTCGACGAGGATGTTCCCCTTGAGCTGGAGGTCGGCCGTCATCGCCGCCACGTCGTTTATCTTCTCGCCCATCACGTACTGCTTCTCCGCCTCTTCGAGCGCCTTGTCGAGCTTGCCGCCGTCGGCCTGGACGACGGTCATGGCGAAGAGGGCCGTGCGGCGGTCGCCGTCGCTGCGCGCCTTGTCGTTAAGGGCCTGTAGCTCGGCCAGCGCCTCGTCGGGCTTGCCCATGTAGAGCAGGTCGGCGGCGATGCCGTTGCGCGACGCGACGAAGTTGGGGTCGATGGAGAGCGCCTTGCGGTACTGCGTAATCGAGTCTTCGTACTTGCCCATCTTCAAAAGCAGCTCGGCGTACGAGTCGTAAGGGTTCGGGTCGTTCGGGATCAGCTCGATGTACTTCTTGAACGCCTGCTCGGCGTTCGTGTAGTCGCCGTTCTGCCGGTAGGCGTAGCCGAGGATGTTGTAGGCGGGCGAGTAGGTCGGGGCCAGCTCGGTCGCCTTCTTGTAGTGTTCGATGGCCTGCGCGAAATCCTGCTGGCCGAAGTGGTAGCCGCCGAGGTTGAAGTGCGCGCGCTCGTCGCTCGGGTGCGCGGCGACGAGCTTGTCAAGTTGCTCCTTCTGTTTCAACGCCTCGCCGTTGGCCCCCGCCTCGGTGGCGAGGATGAGCAGGCGTTCGCCCTCCGAAGCCTTGCCCGACAGGTCAACCGCTTTCTTCAGGTGTTCGAAGAACTCCTTCGCGGTCTGCGAAGAGTTGGCCCGGCCCAACTCCGCCAGCGCAAAGTTCGGGTCGAGCGCGAGGGCCTTATCGAAGTGCTGAAGCGAGTCCTGCGCGAGCAGACGCTCGGCCATGTCGCGCCCCTGCAAAAACTCCTTCCTCGCCTCCTCCGAAGAGGTCGTGACCGGTATCTTCCCGCCGGACGGCGAGGCGGCGGGCGAGGCCGCGGGGGCCGGGGCGTTCGCGACCTGTGGGGCAGGCGCGCAACCACTCAACGCCGCGGCGCTCAGCGCGAGGACGGCGGCAGACAGGAAAAGCAGGGAACCTTGACGGCGCATCAGATGCCTCCTTCGAATGTGTGGTTAGACGGATGACCCGCGGCAGGGAGACGTACCGAGCCGGGCTTTTAAAGGGCGAGGTGGATTAAGCCGTGCCGGACATGAAGCGGGAAGGGGACTGCGAACACAGTCTCGGATAAAGCGTGTGACGGCACCCTTCGGACGCGAAACGAACGAGAACGGGTATGAACGGTGTGTGAGACTATTCGAAAGACGAGGCCGCGTCAAGGAGTTGATTTGAAATTTATGACGGCCGTTGAAACGACGGAACAAAGTCCAATCCTTTGGTCGAAAACAGAGTGCGGCCGGCGGGGCGGGCACTAACCTCGTCGCCGCCTTTGGCCCTGCCGACTCGCGACTCTATAATCCCACCGCTTGGATACCTTCAACTTCAAAGTCGGCCGCAGCCGCATCCAAGGCCGTGGGCTCTTCGCGACCTCGCCGCTGCCCGCCAGGCGGAAGCTGGGCGAGCTGGGCGGCGAACTCATCTCGCAGCGCGAGGCGCGGCGGCGTGCGCGCGGCCGCGAGAGCGTCATGATCGTGGAGTTTGGCGACGGCACGGCCCTCGACGCCTCGCGCCTGGGCTCCGACTTCAGGTACGTCAACCACTCGTGCGAGCCGAACGCGTACATGCGCCTTTATCGTGGGCATGTGGAGTTCTACTCGCTGCGGCCGATAGCGGCCGGCGAGGAGGTGACGTGCGACTACGGGGAGACGCACCACGACGGGCGCCTCGCCTGCCGGTGCGGGAGCCCGCGGTGCAGAGGTGCCCTGTAGCCGAACCCACGGAGGTGCTTTAGGATGACGACGCACGGCGTGGTCTTCTTATTCGATGTCGATAACACCCTGCTCGACAACGACAGGGTCACCGGCGACCTCCGCCGCTACCTTGAGCGGGAGGTCGGGCGCGAGCGCAGCGACCGCTACTGGGCCATCTTCGAAGGACTGCGCGGCGAGCTCGGGTACGCCGACTACCTCGGCGCTTTGCAGCGCTACCGCGTCGAGTGCCCCTACGACTCGCACCTGCTCGCCGTCTCGACCTACCTCGTCAACTATCCCTTCGCCAATCGCCTCTTCCCGAACTCGCTCGACGTGCTGGAGCACTGTAACCGTTGGGGACCGGCCGTCATCCTCTCGGACGGGGACGTGGTCTTCCAGCCGCGCAAGGTCGAGCGCTCCGGCCTCTTCGAAGCCGTCGGGGGAAACATCCTGATCTACATCCACAAGGAGTTGGAGCTGGACGACGTGGAGCGCCGCTATCCGGCCGAGCACTACGTGATGGTTGATGACAAGCTCAGAATCCTGGCGGCGATGAAGAAGGTCTGGGGGCCTCGGCTCACGACCGTCTTCCCGCGGCAGGGGCATTACGCGCTCGACGCGGCGGAGACTTCGAAGTACACGCCGGCCGACGTTACCGTCGAGCGCATCGGCGACCTGCTCGGCTTCGACCTGCCGGCGTTGCGCGCGGCCGCGTCCAACACATAACTCACTTCAGACGAGTTCTAGCGACCGGCGGCTGCCGTGTTTTGGCCCGCGGCCGGGTGGTGTCCCGGCACGGATTTAAGGTAGGCGACGGCCCGCCGGTCTCCGGCCAGAGCCAGGAAGTCCGACAGGGCCGAGAGGACGGTGGCCGTCGTGAAGAACCTCTTCTCGTCTCTCCCGAGGACGCCGAAGCCGTAGATCGTGTCCGGCGTCCAATGCTGCCTGAGCCAGGGCTCCCTTTCTTCCCTGGCGGGCAGGCGCAGCATCGGGCCTGAGTAGAATCCGCCGTCCGCGGCCTGGTTGTTCAGAAGCCACGTGACGCCGCCGCGCACCCTCTCTCGCGCGGCCGTGGACGCGTCGATCAGCATCAGGCTCTTCAGCGCCAGCGCCGTCTCGAACGCCTTATTCTTCCCGAAGGTCGCTTCACTCCAACTGCCGTCCGCGCCCTGCTTCGCCATGACGGCGTTGACGATTCGTTCTCTCTCCCCTTCGTCGAAGGCTTGACCGCCGGCCAGCAGCGCCCGCAGGCAATGATAGGTCGCGTACATCTGCCCGTCCCACCAGTAGGCCCGCCAGAGGTCGTCTTCACATTGCCGCGCCCTGACGTACGCTAGCGCCTTCTCGATTCTCTCGTCGCCGGGGTCGAGCCCGGTCTTGAGCAGTAGGCCCGCGACGACGGCCGTCACCTCGACGTGGCTGTCGTGATACCCGTCGGCGCCGGGGCCGAGGGCACCGGGCAGGTACGTGCCGAAGCTCCCGTTCGCCCGCCGGTACTCCAACAGGGCGGCCACCGCCTCCTTCACGAGCGGCTTCTCGACCCGCCCCAACGTCAGCAGAAAGTCGAGCACCCAGACGGACGTGTCCGCGTCTTCGGGCATGCTGGCCGTAGGCGCCCACACGCCGCCGCCGCCGCGCTTCGATTTCAGGTCGGCCGCCAACCGCCTGAGCATCTGCCGAAGGGCACGTCCGTTCGTCTGGTACTCGCCCGCGCTCTTCAGCCACTCCAACAGCGCCGCCCCCACGTAACCGCTCACCCAGACGGGGAGCTGCCCCGGCGCCATCATGAAGTCCTCAAAGCCGGTGCCGGGTTTATATCGTCGCAAAAGAAAGTCGGCCGCCCTGCGGCCCGCGTCGGAGACGGTCGGGGAGACTGAATGCACCGGGTGCGGGACGCCGAGCGTCTTCTTCGACGCATTATCGGTTGGCTCAAGGCTGTAGTCGTACCTGTCGGCTTGGAGTAAGAACTGGCGGGAACGTTTCGCGATGTTCGTCTGGGTGACGTGGATGCCCATCTGGAAAGAGTCGAGAAAGCGTATCCAGCGCGGGCACGCCAGGGTCGCCACCGACTCCTTCGCCTGCTCGCAGTAGTCTATCGCCCGCGCGAGGTAGCTCTCGGCCAGCCCCGAAAGGTACATGTGCTTGCCGACGACCTGCGCGGCGGCGTCCGCCTCCATGCCTTCCAACTTTGTTCTGAGGCCACAGGTGTCGAGCACGCTCGTCAGCAGGTAAGAGTAGCGACCGGCCGCCAAGTCGTCCTTCCAGTCGCGGAAGTCGTCCACCAACTGCTCGCTGAGGTAATAGAGGTCGAAAGAACTCGTGAGGGGCGCGAGGTCTTCGCGCCGTCCTGACAGCGTGCAGAGGGCGAGCGGGATGAGCTTCGCCATCGCGGACTTGCGCGAGAGCCTCGACATCAGGTCTTCGAAACTGTAGCCGGGTAGCTCGCCGGCGGGGCGCTCCTTTTCGAGCGCGGTCGCGAGGCTGTACTGCCGGTGCAGCTCCGTCACCTCCGGCCAGGGGAAACGCTTCTTCCCGAAGAGTCCCGTCAGAACTTCAAGCGCACGCAGCGAGCAGGCGTTGCTGACCAGAAGACTCTCGCGCGGGAGCTCCCTGTCGTCATCGAGCAGCGCGTCCGCGATGATGATGTGGTGGACGTAGAGCAGGCTCATCAACGACAGCTTGCCGAAGACTCGCTTGTTCAGCTCGGGGAACGTTTCCAGGAACAGGTAGGGGAAGTATGTGTAGAGGTTGACGCCGTCCTTGATGCCGTCGAGGTAGGCGAACTCGGGACTCCGCTTCAGTGCTGCGAACCCCGCCATGCCCTCGGCCAGTTCGTGGAAGGCCGCCCAGACCTCGCGGCCCTCTGCATGAAGGTCTACGGGCAGAAGCCCCAGCGCGTTTTGGCCGGAGTCGCGCGCGCCGCGTGACGCGTCGGTCTTCTCGGAGGTCTGCTTCATCGCCCTGCCCCTGTGTGAAGTTCACCTGATCGCTATGTAGCTGACGGCGAAGCTATGGTCGAAGCTCGTGTTCTGCCACTGCAACTGACTCGGCGTTCGTAGGACGGGCGCGACGGCGCCTTCGGGGTGCGACTCGAAGCCGCCGATCCGCAACGCGCCCTCCGTCGAGACCTTCGTCAGGTCGATATAGCCCGCGCCCTCGCTGCGCCAGAAGTCCACGACCCGCAGGACGCGCACCTCGCGGCTCTCCTTCAGGTACGGCAGGCTTGAGAGGTTCACTTCCGCCTCGACGACCCGCGCGCCGCGGCCCCAGGTGCCGTTGAAGAACTCCGCCTCGGGGTCGGCGTATCGTCTGACGATGCGCACGTCGTCCGTGCCGAGCATCAGCGGAATCTTCTGAAGCACGAAGCGCTCGTAAGTGCCCCAGTCCTCGGGCTCTTCGTTCCTGACCCGCTCCCATAAAACTACCTGCCGGTCAACAAAGGGGCGCAGCAGCACGCGCACGCGTGCGCGATACTCGTCGCCGAGGGTCAGCTCGACGTTGCAGGCGGAGACCGTGACCTCCGGCGGCTTACGGCTCAGCAACAGTCCCGACGAACGGTCGCCGCCGAGCAGCATCGCCTGGGCCGCGCCGACGGCCGCCGCCGCGACGACGACCGCGAGCATCTGTCGCCGCGAGAAGTTCAAAGGGAAAGAGCCGGCCAGCTCTTTGGAGAGGAGCCTGAAGAAGCCCGCGGCCAGCAACGCCCCGAGCAGGAGCCAGACCGCCCCGACGAGGTATTGGAGGGTAAGCGGGAGGGCGAGCAGTTCGACCAGGCGCCCCGCGTCACCGCCCCCGCCGCCCGGCCGCCACAGCGACAACAAGCCCGTGCCGAAGACGAAAGCGAGCGCGGCGAGTTCACCCGCGAGGAGCGCCAGCAGTCTTGCGCCACGGCTCTTCACCCCGGTGGCGACCAGACCCATCATCAACAGCGCCGCGCCGAGGCTCGTCAGCGGCCCGGCCAGAAGCACCAGCGCCTCCTTCCACACGGGCGAGCCGGAGGGGAAGAGGTAGACGGCGCTCCCGCTGATGACGCCGACGCGCACGAGCGGGAAGTAGCCGCCCAACGCGACGGCCGTGAGGCCGTGCGCCAGCTCGTGCGTGGAGATGAGCGCAAAGATGACGACGTACGACGCCCCGGCCGCGAACAGTGCGGCGGCCGTGTAATCCCGGATGCGCGCGCGCGCGCTCACGGCTCACGCCTCCAACGCCGCGGGACGAGGAGCTTGAAGAGCTTCGGGGCGAGGAGCCTGTACAAGGCCCGTGCGAGCTTGTAGAGGAAGAAGAGGAAGAAGAGGTTAATCAGCAGCGTCGTCAACGTCAGAATCTCGGGCGCGAGCCCTCGGCCCGACCCGTACACCAACTGGCGCGAGGCGGCGGCCACCATCCGGACGCGCGCCGGGGCGTACATGATGAGGAAGATGACGAAGCTCGTCATGAGACCGAGCGAGATGAAGGAGTAGGTTACTAAAAAGAGTTTCTTGCCGCGGCCCGCGACCTCTTCGAGCGTGGGCACGCCCGCGGCCAGGCCCAGGCTCCAGCGGACGATCTCCTTCACGACCTTCCAAGAGCGCGCGCGGAGGTTGACCAGCCCGCTCAGATCGACCAGCAGCCAGTAGCCGTCGAACTTGAGAATCGGGTTGAGCGAGAACAGCGCCATCACGTTGACGGAGACGAGGGCGACGGCACAGTGAACGTTGCCGGTCAGGAGGTGTATGAGGTAGAGCGGGACGGTCGTCAGCATTTGAAAATATATCCCACCAATGTCGATGACCGCGCGCTGCCGCCCGCCCAGACGCCAGGCGTTCGAAAGGTTGACGTAGAAGGCTGGGAAGACCATGTAGAGCATCACGCCGATGGCGCCGTGCTCGCAGCCGTACCGCCTGCACGCCGCCGCGTGCCCCAACTCGTGGAAGGCCGCGGTCGCGACGACGAGCGCGTAGTAGACGAGGAGGTCGGTCGGCCCAAACGGAATCGCGAGGCGCCCGGGGGTGAACAGGCGCAGCACGAAGGCGAGCTGCGTCGCGACGATGAGCAGGACGCCCACGGTCACGACCGACGGGCTGAAGAGCCACGTCAGCCGCTCGGTGACGGGGCGTGCGCGCTCGGGCGTGATGACGGGCAGGCGGAAGACGAGTTCCAGCGAGGACTTCTTCTTCTCGGGCGAGGCCGCAGACTCCGCCTGCTCGTCGGGCCTCACCTCTTCGATCAGGTTATAAGTTTGGAATAGTCCGAAGGCCGTCTCGCGCAGTTGCTCGTCGCTGACTTGGACGCCCTCGCTCGCCGAAAAGTCCCGCGCCACGTCCCCGAGCGTGCGCGTGCCGTCGAAGAGCAGAAGGATGTCCTTCAACTTTTTGGGGACGACGTAGCTCTTGTTATCATCCGCGCGCACGACGAACTTCGGCTGCCGGGACGAGGAGTCGAGCGGGAAGACTTCCAGCCCCTTCCTCATCGCGTACAACTTCTCGGGCTCGGCGTTCGCTTCCAACATCTCGTACTCGGCGTTCGCTTCGAGTCCGAGTTCGTCGTGCCCCGCGGGTTGTAGACTCACGCTCACTATCTTCCTGCTCCGCGATTCGAATGATGCCGGGTCGCTTTCTCACGGGATGAGAAAGGTAGCTCGGTGGCCCCCCGGTACTGCCTTCCCCGGAGGGCCATCGGGGGGTTAAAGGAACGTTGACCGCTTGTCGGTAGTCGGGGCTAGAACGGAAGAATCTCGCCGCCCCCGCCGCGGCCGTCGGTGCCGCAGTTGGTGCCGCAGTCGGTGCCGCAGCCGCCGTCAGTGCCGCAGTTGGAGCCGCAGAGCGTGCCGCAATTGCCGACGCAGTCGGTGGTGCAGTTCGCGCCGCAGAGCGTAGTGCAGTTGCCGCCGCAGAGGGTGCCGCAGTTGCCGCCGCATAGGGTGCCGCAGTTGACTCCGCAGATGTCGATGAGGCACCACTGCGCCTCGCTGACGTGCAGAATCTGCATCTCCAACCTCTCCTCCAACTCCTCAATCGACAGATTACCGAGCACGTCGTCGTTCAAGGGCTGGATTTCGAAAGGACGAAGCTCTTCCTCTTTAAATTTTTTCACGGGTCGCCTCCTTTCTTCCGTGGTGGGTGGAGCAGCTAAGGGCTGAAGGTGAATTTGGGGTTTGAGGAGGGGGAACGGTCGGGAGCCCTTCACCCCTCCAAAGGCGTTTCAAGCGGCCTCCTTTCGCCGGCCCGACGCCGGGTGACGACGGCGCACGGCTCCGGAGGCTTACGGCAGCGGACGGCGCGCGAGCCCCCGCGCGGGGGCTCGCGCGC
>CAXTSK010000052.1:8671-15923 GCA_964246655.1 uncultured Pyrinomonadaceae bacterium | reverse complement strand
TCTCTACACGGTTGGCCTCGCGAAAGTCGATCTTAATCGCGCGCGGGTCGGCCCCCGGCGAAACGTTGAAGTCGTATTCGAGTTGCCCACGTTTGCCGTAATAGACCATGTCGATACCCGGGTAGACGGCTTCGTACCTGACCCTTGAAAAACGCTCGACGCCGGTCTGCCGCCCGCCCGCGCCGCGGCCCTTGAAGTAGTTGACGTGCCCCGGCAGCGCGTCGAGGCCGTGCATCCGTGGGGTTGGGTTGGACGACCCGCCCAGTCGCATCCGGAGCACCCCCGCGCGTGACGAAGAGCGCGCCGACGGCGAAGCAAAGTCTCCGCGACCCGACAGGCTCAGCACGGCCCCGGCTTGCGTCAGGAAGAGGTTGTAGCCGCCGCCGCGCGAGATGAATTTAACCTCCGCGTCGCTCTGGCCCCGGTTGACCTCGAAGCCGAGGGGCAGCGCTCCGAAGGCAGACCGCGCCCGCTCTTCGATTGCACCTCCGGCTTCGCCGAGACGGCCCGCGGACTCCGCGCGGTCTTCCCTGACGTAAGCATCGGCACCCCGCTCACGTCCCGCCGAAGAGGGCGGCAACCCGGATGCGACGAGGACGGCGCCCAGCGCCAGCGTGAGAAGGCGCACCACGGGCGCACCCGCCCGAAAACGAGCAGACTTAGACATGGTAATCTCCCTTCAGTTCGACGCGGTGCGCCGAATCAGAAATGTAATTTGATGGCTACCTGGATTGAGCGGGGGCCGCCGACCTGGAAGATCGGACTCAGTCCTCCGTTGACGCCGCCCGCCCCCAAACTTCCCGCAAGGGTTTGTAGCGACTGGCCGAAGAGGGCGCTGTTCAAGTCGCCGACCGGGTCGGCGAAGTTCGGTCGGTTGAAGAGGTTGAAGACCTCGACTCTTAATTGCAGCGACACGTTCTCCGTCAGCGGGAACCGGCGGCGCGCCGCGAGGTCGAGTTGCGAGAAGCCGAACCCGCGCAGCGCGTTCCGGCCCAACGGCTGCCCACGCTCGTTGTTGAACGCCGCGGGGTTGATCCGCCTCCCCCCCGCCACCGACGAGTCCGGCAGGTACAAGGGGACTCCGGCGTCGAGGGGCGGGGGCTGCGAGTTGCCGACGACCTCGCCGTCCAGAAGCGTCCCGCCGTAGAAGACGTTGACCGGCGTCGCCGACCGTGCCCTGAAGATGGCGTCCAGAGACCAGTGACGGAGCGCCCCGCCGTCCTTCCCGGCGGGAAGGTCATAGGTGAGGGCGGCGGTGAAGGAGTGGCGCACGTCGAAGCTTGAAGGCCCGCGGTCGGGTTTCAGGTCGAGCCTCCGGACGGTGGCGCCGCGCGCGGAGTCTTCCGAGGCGGTGTCAATCGCATGCGACCAGGTGTAAGAGGTGAGCGCCTGAAGACTTTTCGAAGCGCGGCGCTCGAACTGCAACTGCATCGCGTGATAGCTGGAGTCGGCCGAGTTGTTGACGATGCGCACCTCCGGGAAGTTCAAAGGCTGCTGCACCGCCTCGCGCAGCAGCCGACGGCCCGCGGCGGCGACGTACGCGGCAGAGAAGGACTGCTTCGTCCCCAACGGCTGCTCGAAGGAGGCGCTCCACTGGAGCGTGTAAGGCAGCTTCAGTTCGCGGTCGAAGGCGTAGACGGTGTTGGCCGAAGAGTTAATCGAAGAGGGCGGCGGTGGCGCCGCCTGTACCGGATCAAGCGGCAGGGCTACGTTGTGGAAGCGGACGGTCGTGGCGTAGGGCGCGACGCTGCCGAAGGCTTGCGCCGCCTGCCCGCTCCCCAGATCGTAGAAGACGCCGAACCCGCCACGGAACACCGTGCCCAGTTTTTCGGAGGGCTGATAGGCGACGCCGACGCGCGGCGCGAAGTTGCCGTAAGTGGTCTCCCAGAGCCGCGCCCCCGACGGCCCCGCGTTTATCGTGCGCGAGGGGCCTTCGCCGACGACGGGTTGCCGGCCGTTCACGGCGAGCGGGTGGTTACCCTTCACTTCGGACGGCGGCGGGTTCAGTTCCCAACGCACGCCGTAGGTGACGGTCAGGCACGAGGCGGCGCGCCATGTGTCCTGCCCGAAAGCCGACAGGTTCGTAAACAGTGGGTGCCGCGCCGCGCCGTCGGAAGTGACGTTGACCAGTGTCGCCTTGCCCGTGTTGCTCGCCACCTCGGCGCCGTTCGACTGGCCGCTGGCCTCGCCGAAGAAGGCCGCCTGCGAGTAGAGCGGCGGGCCGTAGACCGGCGACAGACGCCTGTAGTCGGCTCCGAACTTCAACAGGTGTGCCCCGGAGGCGAACCAGAAATTATCGACAAGGTTAAGTTGGCGCTGTAGGTTGTCGGCGTTCTTCCCGAGCGCGAAGCCGGAACTCACACCGCCTTCGAGGACGAGGAGGTAACGCGCGTCGGCGCTCGTCAGGGGCGGCGGAAAGAGTTGCTGCGGCGCGGGCGGTCGCGCGCCGCCGAAGCCGTCGAGTGTGAAGGTGTTGCTGCCTTCGGCCCTGCTCCAGTTGAAACGCAGGTCGTTGGCCGCCCTCGGCGAAAGCGTCGCGGTCGCGCCGAGGGTCAAGGTCGTCGTCTCGAACGCGGTGCGGCTGAGAGTGTTCGGGCTCTGCCCGCTCGAACCGAGGACGAAGCCCTGCCCTCTTTGAGTGACCTCGGACGGCGCGACGTTGAATCTCCCGAAGAGTGAAAGCCTCCCGCTGACGTTCGCGTCGAGCCGGAGGCTGGCGGCGTCGAAGCTCGAAGGGTCGGAGTAGCTGGCCGCAAACTGGGCAAAGCCGTTACCGGCGTCGGCCCCGTTCGGCACGGGGAAGGCATCGAGGAACAATCGCACGGGCGCGGGCGCGGCCAGCCTGTTGCCGAGAGAGGGCACCTCGGTAATCGTGACCCGCGGCTGGCGCAGGCGCAGCCCCTCGTACGAGAAGAAGAAGAAGAGTTTGTCCCGCACCAGCCTCCCGCCGAGCACCGCGCCGAAGTCGTTCTGACGGAGTCCGGGCTTTTGCAGACCGCGGCTGTTGGCGAACCAGTCGTTGGCGTCGAGCGCGGCGTGGCGGAAGTAGTCGAACAACGTCCCGTGCAACTCGTTCGTCCCGGCGCGCGTGACGGCGGAGACTTGCGCGCCGGGGGTGCGCCCGAACTCGGGCGCGTAGGTGGAAGTCTGAAGGCGAAACTCCTGTAGCCCCTCGACCGAGATGAGGTTGTTCGTGCCCCCGAGCGCGGTCAGCGCGGGGAGTGCTCCCGCCGCCGCCTGCCCCGGCGCCGGGCCGGCGCTGACGCCGAAGTTGGCCGAGACGCCGTCCACCATAAAATAGTTGGCGTTGGCGCGCTGGCCGTTGACGGAGAATTGACCCTGCTCGCCGAACGTCGCACGGGTCAAGACCGCTCCCGGCACCAACTCGAACAAGGTCTGCACGCTCCGCCCGTTGAGCGGCAGGTTCTCGACGAGACGGCGGCCCAAGACCATCCCGACGTGCGCGGTTGCGGCGCCCGTCGCGTCGGCGTCCTCGACCACGACGTGGGCACCGACGCCGCCGACGCGGAGTTGAATCCTGTATGTCCGGTGGTCGTAGACGTTCAACAACACGTTCCTGATCTCCAACAGGGCGAACCCGTCCTGCGCGACGCTGATCTTGTACGAACTCGGCGGCAGGAACGGGAAGGTGAAGGAGCCTTCTCCGTCGGTCGCGACCTGCCTGCGCAGTCCCGTCTCGGGGTTCGACACCGTCACGGTCGCGCCGGGAATCACGGCCCCCCTCTCGTCCGCGACGGTGCCGCTGAGCGTCGCGGAGGCAGACTGCATGCGCGCCGCCGGCGGAACCCTCCGACCCTGCCCCTCCTCCGGGGCGCCGACGGTCACGACTAAAATTGCGATGATAATCGTCGGTACGGGGACGCGACGGCGCCCGGCCCGGCTCTTCGTCATCAATCGGCCTCTCCCACCTTGATTCGTCGAAGGACGCAGACACTCTTCACGGCGAGGCGCGGGCCGCACCCGCAGGGGCGCGCGCGGCGCGGAGCCTCTGCGCCTCAGCCTGGACCCAACGAGCCAACGCCTCGGTGGCCGTCAGGGTGGCGGGCAGCCGCGGCGACCTGAGCGCCCCGGCCGTGGCAGGCCCGTTCGAGACTGTCAGCGCGGAGCTGACGGCCTCGTCTGTAGACTTGCAGAATTGCAACAGCCTGTCGGCGGCCCCGTTGAGCCCCCCTTCGGGGACGGACACGCCCTCGCCGTGCGGCCCCGACCCTTCGAAGAAGATCGGCTGCAACTCGGCCCGCAGCGACGAGGCTTCAAGGCGCACGGCCGCCGCGTGTTCTTCGATCATCGACAGCCACTTGGCGCGCGACTCTTCGCTCATGGCCGATGCTTCATTCCCCGAGAAGCGCTCGGCCAACCGCTTGAGTGCCCACGCGTGCTGTAGCGCCCGCTGCGCCCTTGACGACGAGCGGAACGCGAAGCTCCGTATCTCGGCCCCGACCTGCTCCTCGGCCAACCCTTTTCTCATGAAATAGAGGCGCAGTTCCTCCTCGGCTGGGATGCGATTCTCTGAAGGCTCGACGTGCTCCACGACTCCCGGCACAGGGGGCCGTCCCCCCTGTGCTTTCCGGCGCGCGGCCTCCGCGGCTGTGATGACTTCGACGCTGAGCGCGGGGTCGTCCAACACCGGTTTGAGGGCGCGCAGGATTTCTCCCTTCCGCCGTTCGGTGTCGGTGACAGCCTGCACACGTAATTGCCCCGCCGAGGTTCGCGTCACGCTGATCTGCTCGCCGAGGTTGGCGCCGACCTCGTTGAGCAGACGCAGCACCTCGACTTCGAGATCGGCCGTGGCCGTGGCCGACGGCGCGGCGTCGGACGGGCGTGACGCTTCCGTCTTCGCGGGCGGGACTCCGTCCGCCGCCACGCCCGGCGCATCTCTCCGCAGGACGACGGTGTTGAGTAACTCCCTGTTGGGTTCGAAGACTGACGGGGGGACCTCTTGACGCGGGCGCCGCTCGAAGTTGACCTCGGCGAATCGGAACTCTCGCTCCACGTTCCCCTGTCTGACCTTGAGGGTCTGCTCGACGGCGCGCATCTCGCCGCGCGTGAGGACGAGCGTCGCGCCGACGATCCCTTTCTCCCCCACCCCCTCATAGCTGATGAGGTAATCGCCGTCGCGCTCCTTGACTTGCGCCGCGTCCGCCCGCACGACCAGGGCCGTGAAGTCGCGGGCCGACAGTTCATAAAGCCACGCGTCGTCGAGCGTCAGCGGTGCACTCTCGTCGGCCATGGGCGTAGGACGGGAATAGGCCCGGTTGTAATAGAGCGTCCGCGCGCCGCTCGCTTCGCGCCACTCCCCTGCGAGAAGCCGACCCTGTTCGTCGTACAGACGCCTCGCCGTGACGCCCGCCCCGGGGCTCTGCCACACCTCGATCTTGCGGCGCGCCAGCGGGCGCCCTCCGGCCGCGGGTTCTCGCTCTTCAAGCTCGACGGTGCGGCGCAGGACGGTTCCGACCTGCTGCGACTCAGCCGCGTCGTCAGCGGCGGCGGCGACGGCGCGGCGCAGTAATTCCGCCGCCGAGGTCGTCGGCGTTGGTAGCTTAAGCAGCAGGAGCGCACCGACGATGACGACGGACAGGAGCGCTGCGTAGGCGCCCGGCCGAAGCCACAGGCGCGCTCCGAAGAGCACCTTCAACGCCCGCGCGATGTAGCCCGCGACCATCGCCCACAGCACGGCGCGTCGCACGGCCGCCGGGTCCTCGGCCCGGTCACGTTCGTGGGCTTCGAACTCAAGACGATCCTGCTCCGCCGTTTCGCGGATGAGCCGGGCGGTGTCCTGGTAGGTCGGGTCGTGGTAGGCGAGGTGGAGCGTGCGTTGCGGGGCGGACGGTTCGAGCTTCAGCGAAAGTGTGCGCCCGTTGCTGAGGGTGACCGCCCCTTCCGCGGCGGCCGTCTCCGAATCGACGGGCACGAGCAGCAGCCGGACGTGCTGCTCGCTGAACACCTCGACGAAGTGGACTGGCCCGCCCTGGCCGAGCACCAGCGTCAACTCGCTGTGCGCGGAGTTGACCCGCTGTGCGCCCTGTATGTCGCCGTTGACGGAGACGCACAACTCCTGCGGCTGATGCTCGAAGGCCGCGCCGGCCCGGCGGCGAAGGCGACGGCACTGCTCGGCGCCTGGCCCTCCGCCCGGCGTCCCGCCGCCCGAACCTCCGCCCGTCCGTCCGTTCTTCCTGTGGTCTTCACGCACCAGCGTGTCGGTCGGGTAGCGTTCGCGCAAAGACGGCAGGCCGAAGATGTCGTTGACCGTCTCCAGGCAGACCGGGCAGCTCACGATGTGTGCGAGCAGGACGCAATTGACCGGCGCCGCGTTCCCCGCCTCGTATAGCTTCCGCAGCTCGCGCGTCGGCAGGCATCCGCCGCGGCGCGCGCGAAAAATCATCCGGCCTAATGAAGTCAGAAAGTCGTCCGACGGCTGCTCGGTTGAAGCAGGAGCCTGCGGCTCAAGGGGCGGGGCGCCGATGAAGGCGAGGGCTTTAGGGTTCCGCAGGTCGAGCTTCGCCTCGCTGCGGGCCGTCAACAGTCGGACGTTGACGCCCTCGCGCGAGGTCTTCAGGATGAGCGCGATCTCGCTCGGGTAATAGCCGTGGAAGAACCTCAGGATGAGCACGCTGGCGGCCTTGGCCTTCTCTTTACGGGCGCAGGCGAACTGGCAGACGCGCCTCAGTTCGTCCTGCGCCTGCAAGAGGCGGTGGCCGTCCGCCGTGCGCAGGCCGTCCGCCGCGGAGTCGTAGTCCACCATCGTGAGCTGCTGGAGATTGATCCGCGCGTCCCTCCGCGCGTACGAGATCCTCAGGTTGCGGAGCGTCCGGTACAAGTAGCCCTCGACATTCTCGACCGCGTCGAAATCCGCCCGGCTCAGCGCGAGCAGGACGTAAACGTCGTGCAGTAAGTCTTCCGCCGCCGCCCGGTCGCCGCCGGTCAGTTGAAGAGACCAGTCGAACATCTGTTCGTAAAACCGGGTGAAGACTTCCTCGTAGCCGCGGCTATGTTTACGAAGATTCAGCATCGTTCTCAGAACACTTCCGGGCGGCTTAGTGCCAAGTCGCCTTCACATATTATGACGATTGCCCGAGGCGAATATTAAGCGGGGGGAGATTTATTTTACCGCCGGTCGCCTGGATACGACCTACTTGAAGGTCGGTACGGATGCGTGAGGGCAGGCGACGTTCGTGCAAGAGTGAAGAGGTCTACATAGCACTCTGGGGGGGGGGCGGGGGGGGGGGGGGGG
>CAXTSK010000052.1:0-8661 GCA_964246655.1 uncultured Pyrinomonadaceae bacterium | reverse complement strand
CCCCCAGAGTCTTTAGAGTCCTGTCTGCCCCGAAATCCTTTCGGATACTCAGGGCTTAAACGGAAAGCCGTCTCAGAAGCTCAGCCGCACGCCGAACTGTAGCTTGCGCATCGGGGAGGCCGAGGTGATGACGCCGAAGGTGGTCGAAGTCGCGCCCGAAGGCACGGAGTTGCCCGGCTGCCCGAGGCTGACCATGTTGAAGACGTTGGTGCCCTCTCCGCGGAGGCGCAGCTTGAAGCGCTCGCCCAGACGGAAGTCGCGCGAGATGGCCAGGTCAACGACCCGGTAGCCCGGGCCGTCGAGCAGGTTGCGCGGCGAGCTGCCGTCGGTCGCCACGCCCGTCACCACCTTGTTCTGGACGAAGGCCGCCGTGTTGAACCACCTCTGGGCCGTCGGGTTGTTGATGTTGGGGTCGCCGATTAATTGGGCGCGGTCGTTGGTGTTGCCGTCGAGGTTGGCGTCCACGTTGCCGTTGGTGATGGTGAACGGGAGCCCGCTGCGCAGCTTGAGGATGGGCGAGATGCTCCAGCCGTTGAAGAACATGGCCGCGACGCTGCCGCGTTTGAAGTAGTCGGGCTGGTAGTTCAGGCTCATGCTGAAGACGTGGCGCTGATCCGTGTCGGCCCGGCCTTTGTCCAAGAAGAGCTTGCTGAAGTTCTCGGCCCCGCCCTGCGTCGTGTTGTTCTGAAGCTGCACGCTGGTCAGGGTCTTACTGTAGGTGTAGAAGCCGTTGAAGCTGACGTGGCGGCTCATGCGCATGTTGCTGGTGAGCTGCATCGCGTCGTAGGAGGCGGTCTGGTCGGATTGCAGGAGCAGCACCGCGCCGAACGCCGGGTTGGGCCGCCGCGCGAGGATGTTCGCCCCGGCGGCGGTGGCGGTCGGCGTCAAGACCGGGTAGTTCACGTCGCGCGCGAAGGGCAGGTTGGAGGCGCGCGAGCCGACGTAGGCCGCGCCCATCATCCAGGCTTTGGTGATCTGCCGCTGGATTGACATGTTCATCTGGACGGAGTGGGGCCACTTGAAGTCCGACGCGACGGGGAAGAGGCCGCCGCCCGTGGTGAACTGCCCCCTGTAGGGGAACGGGTTGCCGCCGACGAAGGCGTTGTAGGGGTTGCTGAGCGACGCCCCCAACGGCACCCCCTGCGCGTTCGTCCTCGGGTTGATGTTCGAGAAGGTGAGCCGGGTGGAGAAGGGCTGGAAGTTGGTCATCGTGTTCCACTCGTTGCCCGAGAGGCTGCCGTAGAACAAGCCGACCGCGCCGCGGATGGAGGTCTTCCCGTCGCCGAACACGTCCCACGCGAAACCGACGCGCGGTGAGAAGTGGCTATAGTTGACGGGGATGCCGCCGCGCTCGACTCCGGGGTCGCCGAAGAACAGCGCCCCGACGGGCGCGCTCGGGTTAACCGTGGACTTCTGGCCGGGGACGTAGTTGACGACGCGGTTCTGCGGGTCGGTCGGCGGCGTCTGCACGTCCCAGCGCAGACCCAGGTTGAGGGTCAGGCGCGGGTGGACGCGGAAGTCGTCCTGCATGAAGAGCGCCGTGTACCAGCTGTTGCTGTAGCCCGTCACGGGCGCGTCCTGCGAGATGGCGCTCGGGATGCCGATTAGGAAGTCGGCCAGCGCGTTCCGGGTCACGCTGTTGTTAAAGGTGAAGACGCCGTAGTTGTTGAGCAACGTCTGCTGGATGTCCTTGTTGAGTGAGATTTCGCCGCCCATCTTGAGCGCGTGGCGGCCCTTGACCCAACTGAAAACGTCGCGGATGGAGTAGAAGTTGGTGCCCGCCGTGGGGCCGCCGATGGAGTTCGTCAGGGTGAAGAAGCCGCTGACGGTAATCTGCGGCAGCGAAGGCGTGCCCTGAATGGTGAACGCCGAACCCAGGTCGCCGAGCGAGGTCGCCGGCAGGTTTAAGCGGCCGCCGAAGTTTCGCGTGAAAGTCCCCCAAGCCTGGTTGATCCGGTTGGGGCTGATGACCCACACGTCGCTGAGGTTGACGTTATGCTGCCGCCAGTTGAATTGCTGGCTGCCCCAGAGCAGGTTGCCGGTGCCCGCCTTCACCGTGTTGGTTCCCGACGTTTCGAAGTAGCTGAGGGTAATGCGGTGGGCGTCGTTGAGCTGGTGGTCGATCTTCGTGAGGAACTCGTTGGTGTTGAAGGGGCTGGGGACGTTGCCCTGCCACCTGCTGCCCGCGACGTTGGAGAGCGGGATGAAGTCGTTGATGATCTTCAACGCCACGGGGTCGAGGCGGTTGGGGCAGATGACGCCGCTCACCCCGTTGCAGACGAAGACCTGGCCGGTGGCGGGGTCAACGGGCTTGGTTCCCGACGCGGTGAAATTGCCTGCGCGCTCCAGGGCGGTGGGGACGATGGCGCCGTTCAGGAAGCTGCTGGTAGTCTGCCGCAGGCCCGAGTAGGAGAAGAAGAAGAACGTCTTGTCGTGCCTGATGGGGCCGCCGATGGTGGCGCCGAACTGGTTGCGGTGGAACGGCGCCTTCTCCAGTTGGGAGCCCCAGTCGTTGGCGTTGAAGATGTCGTTGCGCACGTACTCGAAGGCCGAGCCGTGGAACTGGTTGGTGCCGGACTTGGTGAGGACGTTGATGACGCCGCTGGCGAAGCGGCCGTACTCCGCGTTGTAGCTGTTGGTCTGGACGCGGAACTCCTGGATGGCGTCCGGGTTCGGCAGGATGTTGCCGGTGTTGCGCAGGTTGGTCATGTTGTTGCCGCCGTCGAGGTAGTAGTTCACCGAGCCGGTCCCGCCGTCCACGCCGCCGTTAATCAGCGTGCGCTGCTCGGGGAAGCCGAGGATGAGCGAACTGGTGCCCGTGGAGGCGGCGGCCACGCCGTTGTTGTTCGACTGCACGCCCGGCGTCAGGTCGAGCAGCGTGTAGACGTTCCGCTCGACCAGCGGGAGGGCGTTGATCTCGGCGGACTGGATCGTGCGCCCGATTTCGGGCGTGCTGGTGTTGACTTCGGGTTGCGTCGAGTCCGAAACCGTCACGGTCTCGCTGACCTCCCCGACCGAGAGCTGGGCGTCCACGCGGGCCGTGTCGTTGACCTGGAGGACGACGCCGCTGACGAGCGCCCGCTTGAAGCCGGAGAAGCTGACTTCAAGGTCGTACTTGCCCACCGGCAGAAATTCGATGCGGTACGCGCCCTCCTCCCCGGAGGTCACCGTCCGAGTAAGACCGGTTTCGACGTTGCGTACCGTGACCTGGGCGCCGGGCACGTTGGAGCCGCTCGGGTCCGTGACCGTGCCGACTATCGTGGCGGACGTTACTTGCGCGACGGCTGCCAGGGGAACGGCCAGCATCACGAACAGCACGGCGAGGTGCATCTTCCGCAAGCCGAAGCTTCCTACACTCAACATGTCAGCGACCTCCGAAGAAGAGATTAGAGTCGGAAGGGCAGCGCGGAGCCCAGTCGGCGGCTCTCGCCCTACCCGCTATAGACCGTTCACCCGCGTGATCGTATTGAGCCGCGCCGGACTCTTGGCGGCTCTAAGCCACCCTCGGCGCGGCAAAGGTTGGCGCCGCGATCAGCGCGGCGGCGCCGCGCAGTCGGGGATACTCCTGCGCCGTAGTGATGCGCAGCGGCGTGAGCGCCGCCGCGCCGGTCAGCGTCCGCTCCGCCATGGCCGACCGCACCGTGTCTTCGATTAAATCCCACGCGCCCGTAATTTCTCCACCCAGATAAATACAGTCGGGGTTGATGATGTTTACGATGGCCCCCAGCCCGAGCCCCAGGAATTGCCCGCTGGTCCGGACCGCGCTCAGGGCCTTCGCGTCGCCGGTTCGCGCGCGCGCGATCAGGTCGGGAATCGTGAAGGATTTTGCTTCCAGTTCCTTCAGCTGTTTTGGACTGAACTGGGACAAATTCCAGCCGAAATAACGTGCCAGGGTGGCGAGGTTCGAAGTGTAAACCTCCCAACAGCCGTTAGAGCCGCACATGCAACGCGGCCCGTCGAGGTTGATGGGCATGTGTCCGAACTCGCCGGCGATGTGGTCATGTCCGCGAATCAATTCCCCGTTCATGACGATGCCGGTGCCGACGCCGTCGGACACGTTCACGTACACGAAACTGTGGCCGGCCGTCTCGGCCTTCTCAAGCCACAGGTGCGCCAGCGCGCAGGCCCGACCCGAATTTTCTATGTGCACGGGCAGGCCGGTCGCCGCCGTCAACTTGTGGCGTATGTCCACATCCCGCCAGCCCAGCGCCGGGGCGTTCAGAATTCTACCGGTCAGATGGTCAACCATTCCGGGGACGACGACTCCGACGCCTTCGCAGTCGGCGTGCGCGCCGCGGCTTTGCAGCATTTTCTTAATCCGTACGGCCAGGTCCTTCACGAAGGCGGGGAACGAAAAGACCGTGTCGTAAATCTCCATCCCGAGTTGTCTGCCCGACAGGTCGCACAACATGAGATAGGTCTTGCTGAATCTGACATCCACCGCGACCGCCAAACGATCCTGAGTTCTGACGTACAGGAAAGTGGGTTTGCGCCCCCGCGCCGCCTCCCCGGTAGCGCCCTCGTAGATCAACTCCTGTTCGAGCAACTCCTGAACGAGGACGCTGACAACCCCGCGCGTCAACTTCATGTGCCGGGCAAGGTCGGCGCGGGAAATGGGCTGCTGCTCGCGGATGAGGTTGAGCGCAATACGCCGATTTATGTCGCGCGCGGTCGTGCGGGTGGCGATGCTGAAGTCCGTGATGTTTATTTTACGCATGGACGGGGCATATATTGTTCGGCGTGCGGACAATATTGCTACCGCCGTTGCTTTGTCAAGTTTTTTTTAAGTGCGGTGGGGCCTTGAGCCGGAGACCGACCCCTCGCGGCCCGGGCTCTACGCGAGGAAGTCTGAAGCGTTGATGCGGAAGAGGACGCTGTCCCGCCCGGCCCCGTTGGGTCTCGTCCCGTCGCGGACGCCGCCTATCTTCTCCACCGCCCTCTGCGAGCGATAGTTCTGCGGGCCGACGAGGAAGACGACGCTTTGGACGAAGCGGAAGGCGTGGCCGAGCATGAGCCGCTTCATCTCGCCGTTGCAGCGGCCGCCCCAGTGCGAGCGGGCGAGGAACGTGTAGCCGATCTCCACCTCGCCGTGCTCTCCGTCGTAGGCGAGGAATCGCGTCGAGCCGATGACGCTGCCGTCCGCGCGGTCGATGACGACGAACGCCCCGCCGGACTCCATCGCCTCGCGGAAGAACTCCCTGAAGACTTCTTCCTTGTAACGGTCGCTCGCCGGGTGCTGCTCCCAGACGAGCGGGTCGGAGGCCGCGGCGTAGAGGTCTGCGAAATCCTCCGCGCGGAGCGGCCTGAGTTCCACGAGTTCACCCTGAAGGGTCGGCTGGAAGTCGAAGGTCATCTGTTCAAATCCGACGCGACGCGCATCACCCTCAGCGAGTTTGGCGCGAGACGTTCTCATCTCTTTTTAACAAGAATGTCGAACATGCGCGGTTCGGTCAAGTCGGCGGCGAAGATGTTTCTGAAGAGATGCGTTAAAGATTTGTGACCGATTGCGGGTTTAATGCACAGCGTCCGACGAGTTTGGGGGAACGAGTCGGGCATCTTAATGGGTCAGGGGGGGCGGGGGTGGGGGGGGGGGGCCGGGGTTGGTTTTGTGGGCGCGCGGGGGGGGGGGGGGGGCTTCTTACTGGGTCCGGCGGGCCGCTTGGGGGGAGGCGGCCCGCTTTTCCTTTTGCGCCGCGGCGGGCGCGGGAGGCTTCAATGAGCAAGGAAGACGAAGATGACGGTCGGTCGGGGCGGCGTACCGAAGCAGATGCGGGGGCGGAGCATCTGGCGGAGATCGCGAAGGCGCTCGGGGAGATTGTCTCGGAGTTGAAGGAGGTCAACACCTCCCTGAAGGCCATCGCCAGGAGCCAGGCGCAGCAGGCAACGCATAAGCGCCCGCAGCAAAATTCCTGAGGCAGCCCGCCCGCGCCGGTACGAACAAGGGGATTCTCGATGTCTTTAGACCCGTGGGATTTGTCGCGGCGGCTGAGGCGGTTCGTGCGCCGCGCCGTCTGCGAACGCTTCGGCCACAGTTGGAAGTTCGCCGCCGATACCTTCCACTGCCGCGCCTGCCGCATCACGGGGCAGGACGCATACTATCGCCGCCGCCAAGGCGCCCGCGGACTCGCCCGCTGACCCGAATCGTCTCTCATCTCACATCCGTCAAGACTTCGTGCAATGTTTTTTGCAAAAACTCTTGACCCGTGTAAACGGGCCGTTTAGACTCGCCGCGTTGATTGGCCCGACCGCGTCGTTGCTTAGCTGGACGAAAATTCAGCCGGAGGATTGATACATGCCTCACCAGTCTGAACTCGACAAACTGTCCGTCATGGTGGTGGAAGACTTCGACGACACGCGCCAGATGATCGCCGTCGAATTGAGAGGAGAGGGCTACGAAGTCTTGGAAGTCTCGGACGGCAGAGAGGCCGTCGAGGCGGTCAAGCGGCGCTGCCCCGACCTGGTTCTGTTAGACCTGTCGCTGCCCGGGTGCGACGGGCTCTCCGCGGCCTACAGGATGCGCGAAGTGGGGGCCATGTGCGACGTGCCCATCGTCGCCTGCACCGCGCACGACGCGGCCTTACACAAGGACGCGGCGCTGGCGGCGGGCTGCGACGAGTACCTGACGAAGCCGCTCGACATGGGTCGGCTGAAGGAGGTCGTCGGGCGACTGCTGGCCGAACGCTCCAACGGTGTGAGGAGGGGCGAAGCGGAGGCGAGGACGAGGCGCATTACCTCGGCACACATGGACGACGAGGGGCTGCGCGACTATCTGGAAGGGTTGATAGATCGAAACGGCACGCCGGAGTGAGGACGGCAGCCCACACCCCGGCGTTCAAGTGGTTCAGGGTCTAGCTTGTCTTCCTACCCGTCCGGCGCAGGAGCGAGGAGTATTCGAGGAGCTTGCGGCTCATCCTGTCGCGCCCGCGGTCGGCGAGTGAGCCGGTCACGCGCAGCAGTTCCTCCGAGTCGGCCGCGGCCTCCGCGTCGTCGGGCCGCGAGGCGCAGTAGGCGAGCGTCGCCGCGCGCGCTTGGGCGCCGACGTTGACGGAGGCGGCGTAGTCGCCGCGACCCATGTAGGAGACGGCCTCGCGCCGCGCCCGCGCGTTCATCAGGAGCAGGACGGCCCTCGTCACCTCCGGGTTCGCGGGCAAGGCTTCAACCTCATCCGCTTCGGCAAACTCGACCTCGAAAGCCTGCTTCAACACCTCGGCGCCGCGCGCCTCACGCGGCGTGTAGCCGACGCGCAAATCGAGTATGCGCATGCGGTCGCCCGCCGCGCGCGCGGGCAGATGCAGCCGCAGCACCACGTCCAACGGCGAGCCCGCCTGCAAGTCCGGCAGGCGATAGCGCCCGGTCTCTGTCAGCTCGAAGTCGTTGAGCATGTCCGTCACGCGCACGCCATCCGAAGGGACGAGCCCGAGCGACACGTCGTGCGCGAACTGCGCGAGCAGACCTTCAAGCTCGACGGCGAAGATGCGCTGCATGTCCGCGGCCTCGACGACGTGCCAGGCGTTGCCGCCGCCCGCGCGCGCCATCGGGATGAGCAGGTCTTCGTTGAAGTCCTCGCCGATGCCTATGGTCGAGGTGCCGACGCCGCGCTCGAAGAGCCCCTTCGCCTGCGAGACGATCTCGTCTGTGCTCGTCAAGCCGACGTTGGCGAGCCCGTCCGTGATGAGCAGCACGCGGTTGACCGCCCCTCCGTCCAAGTGCTCGCTGACCTGCATCCCGCCGCGCACCCAGGCTTCGTGAAGCGCCGTCGAGCCGCGCGCGTCGACGCCCGCGATGAGGCGCTTCAGGCCCGCCTTGTCCTCGACGGGGCCGCTCGGGATGAGCACCTCCACGACATCGTCGAAGATGACGACGCTCAGGCGGTCGGCCGGGAGCAACTGCTCGACGCAGTAGCTCGCCGCCTCCCGCGCGCGCTCCATCTTCGCCCCCTGCATCGAGCCGGAGCGGTCGAGCACGACCGAGAGGTTGAGCCGCCGCCGCGACGCGCCGTCGCTCCCCAGCTCGGGCGGAGTGATACGAATAAGCACGTCCACGGTCTGCTCCCGCCCGGCGACGAGCCGCGCACGCTCCGTCAGCACTTCGACCTTCAACTGCTCTTGCGTCATACCTCTACTTCCTTCCGCGCCCCGGCGAGCCAGCGCCGTGCGCCTTCAAGACGTTCAGAAAGATTTGCGACAGGCGCTTGAGCGCCCCCTCGCCCTGCGGCGCGCGGTAGCCGTCGCTGACGTGTAGTTCGAGCCCCGGCTCAAGCTCCACCCTCGCCCAGGTCTCGCGCGGCGCCGCGGAAGGCGACGCCAAAGGGGCTGACGAGAAAGCCTGTGCCGGGGGCGAACTCGGGAGCGGGGCCGAAGGGCTCTTCCGCAGGAGCGACTCAAGGTAGCTGAGCGCCTCACCTCTCGCGGGTGACCCCGTCGCCTGCCCCTGCTCCGTGCCGAGCAGCCGCTCCAACTGCCGCTCGGTCTTCCCCGTGACCAGCTCGCGGATGGCGCGAATCGGCAGCCCCTCGGCCTGCAACTTCTTTACGACGAGGAGCCGGAGCAGGTGCCGGAATTCTAAGACCGACGCCGTGCCCTGCTTCTCCTCCGCCGGTGGGACGAGCCCTTCGGCGAGGTAGTACCTCACCGTGCGCTCGTCGGGCAGCTCCGTCACGGT
>CAXTSK010000051.1:0-15937 GCA_964246655.1 uncultured Pyrinomonadaceae bacterium | reverse complement strand
CCCGCCGAAGAGGGCGGCGACGACGAACCCTGAGCCGCGCGGCACCCGGACAGACTCGATGAAGGCACGACACGCGAAAGACGAACTCAGCTCAGACCGGCACCGCCCGGGCGAGCGCGGCTACGCGCTCATCGCGCTGCTCGCGCTGATGACGCTGATCGCCATCGCCATGATGTCCGCCGCGCCGAGCATCCGCCAGCAGTCGCGCCGCGAGCAAGAACTCGAAGCCATCGCCCGCGGCGAAGAGGTCGCCGCGGCCATCCGCATGTACATCCATTACAAGGGGGGCGCACCGAACTCTCTGCCGACCTCGATGGACGAGCTGCTCGAAGGCGTGACGCCCAACGGCCGGACGCAGAAGGTCAAGGTGCTGCGCGCCAGCGCCGCGCGCGACCCGCTCTCCGAGAGCGGCGAGTGGCGCACCGTCAAGCCGCGCGATGAGGCGATGGTTCGCTTCGTCCGTGACATCACCGAGTACGCCGAGGGGCGCACGCCGACCGCGACGGACGACAACGCACTGAAGCCACTCGCGCAACAGCTCCCGCAACTCACCGGCCTCGTCACCGGCCTCGGCTCCGGCAGCGCCGAGGGCAGCGGCGGTGAAGACAGCTCGATCTCCACCAGCGGCCCCTTCATCGGGGTGGCGAGCCGCAGCGAACGCGAGTCCATCATCACCTACTACGGCATCGAGCGACACGACCGCTGGGTCTTCACGCCCTTCTACCGATGAGCCCGCGGCGCGGTTGAAAGAGTCGCGCGCGTCTCGCACACAACACGTTCGCGCGTGACGGAGAGTAAACATCTCTTCGTCGCGCGCGAATTTTTTTTTGCGCGAGTGCATTAAGTTATTGACTTCTTTTTTTAATCTGTTTATAAATCCCAATATGTTGTGCGCTTTTCAGTCTAGGCCACAAGATAAAAATTGACACATCATCTTGTGGTGAAGAACACCAAACCAGAAAAGGAGCAGGTACAGCTTATGGCAACTAAGAAGGCAGCTAAGGGCGGAGCGAAAAAGGGCGGCGCTAAGAAGGCCGCGGGCGGCGCCAAGGGCGGCGCGAAAAAGGGCGGCGCCAAGAAGGGCGGAGCCAAGAAGCGGTAGTTTAAGCCAAGGGGAGTACGCGCAACCTTCAACGGCGCACACAACACTCCTTGCCCGCGAGGGCGTTAATTAGGACGGCGGATGCACACGATGCACGCCGTCCAAATTATTTTTGGCTGTTAGCTGTCGGCTGTTAGCTTAATCTTTACCCCCGCGCTTCAAGGCAACGTGCGCTTGCCACCTCATCGCTTAAGTCAGACAATCATCCACGCCCGTTAGTGACGAAGTTGAAGGTCCAGGGCTAACAGTTAAGAGCCAACAGCTTCCCATGTTCCACGTCGCGCTCGTCGAGCCGGAGATACCGCCGAACACGGGGAACGTCGCGCGCCTGTGCGCGGCGACGCGCACGCCTCTGCACGTCGTGGGCGTGACGGGCTTCCGCCTCGACGACCGCGCGGTGCGGCGCGCGGGGCTCGACTACTGGCCCGAGGTCGAGCTACACCGGCACCGCGACCTCGACGCGCTCAGACAGACGTTGCCCGAGTCGCGCCTCCTCTACTTCACGACCAAGGCCGAACAGTCTTACGCCGGGTGGTCTTTCAACGAAGGCGACTGCCTCGTCTTCGGGCCGGAGACGCGCGGCCTGCCCGAAGAACTGCTGCGCGCGAACTGGGAGCGATGCCTGACGATCCCGATGTCTAACCCGCGCGTGCGCAGCCTCAACCTCGCCACGTCGGTCGGCATCGCGCTGTACGAGGCGCTCAGGCAGGCGGGCGCGCTCGGGCGCGGGTGACACCGAGGCGCCCGCCAAGGTACAATTTCCTTTTAAATTCAGCCCGAAATTTCAGGCAATTCTAAACAGGGGGCGGCCGGGCGTTCCGGGAAGGTCGCGGCGCGCCCGCCGGGGAAGTACCGATGCACAGAGAGAGAGAAGACGTTAGAAACATCGCCATCATCGCGCACGTCGATCACGGGAAGACGACGCTGGTGGACGCGATGCTCAACCAGTCGGGGACGTGGCGCGAGAACGAGCAGCACGTTGACCGCGTGATGGACTCGATGGATTTGGAGCGCGAGCGCGGCATCACCATCATGGCGAAGAACACGTCCGTCCGTTTCGGCGGCGTGAAGATCAACATCCTCGACACGCCGGGGCACGCGGACTTCGGCGGCGAGGTCGAGCGCGTGCTGAAGATGGTGGACGGCGTGATGCTTTTGGTCGATGCGGCCGAAGGCCCTCTGCCGCAGACGCGCTTCGTGCTGAGGAAGGCGCTCGAAGCAAGGCTGCCGGCCATCGTCGTCGTCAACAAGATCGACCGGCAGGACGCGCGCCCCGAGGAGGTCGTCAACGACATCTACGACCTCTTCATCGACCTCGACGCGACGGACGAGCAGATCGACTTTCCCGTCCTCTACGCGGTCTCGCGCGACGGCGTGGCGAAGAAGGATCTCGCCGACGAGTCGCGTTCTTTGCGACCGCTCTTCGAGGAGATCGTGCGCACGATACCTCCGCCGCGCGAGGTGCGCGAGGACGCTCTGCAACTGCTCGTCGCCAACCTCGACTACAACGAGTACGTCGGGCGCCTCGCCATCGGCCGCATCTTCTCGGGCGAGATCGCGCAGGGTGAGACGGTCGCGGTCGTCAAGCGCGACAAGTCGGTGCAGAAGATTCGCGTCAAGGAACTGTACGCCTTCGAGGGCTTGAAGCGCGACTCCATCGAGCGCGCGTCGTTCGGCGAGATCGTCGCGCTCGCGGGCATCGAGGGCATCGAGATCGGCGAGACGGTGACGACCGCCGACAACCCGCGCGCGCTTCCAGTCATCGCGGTGGACGAGCCGACCATCTCGATGATCTTCGGCGTCAACAACTCTCCCTTCGCCGGGACGGAAGGTAAGTACGTCACGTCGCGCCAGATTAAGGAGCGACTCGACCGCGAGCTGCTCAGCAACGTCGCCATCCGCGTGAGCGAGACGGAGTCGCCCGACCAGTTCAAGGTCTCGGGGCGCGGCGAGCTGCAACTCTCCATCCTCATCGAGATGATGCGGCGGGAGGGCTACGAGCTACAGGTCTCGAAGCCGGAGGTCATCACGCGCCACGAGGAAGGGAAGACGCTGGAGCCCATCGAGCAGGTCGTCGTGGACTGCCCCGAGGAGTTCATCGGCGTCGTCACCGAGGCGATGGGGCGGCGCAAGGGTCAGATGACGAAGATGGTGAACCACGGCACGGGGCGCGTGCGGCTTGAGTTCGAGACTCCTTCGCGCGGCCTCATCGGGTTCCGCGGCGAGTTCCTGACGGAGACGAAAGGGACGGGTTTGCTCAACACTATCTTCCTGCGCTGGGGCGAGTGGCAGGGGGCGATGCGCGGGCGCTCGACGGGCTCACTCATCGCCGACCGCGCGGGCGACGCGACGACCTACGCGCTCTTCAACCTGCAAGAGCGCGGGACGATGTTCATCCGCCCGACGACGCGCGTCTACGAGGGGATGATCGTCGGCGAGAACGCGCGCGCCGTGGACCTCGACGTGAACATCGTGCGCGAGAAGAAGCTGACGAACATGCGCGCCTCGACCGCCGACGAGGCGATGCGGCTCGTCCCCGTCAAAGACCTTTCGCTCGAACAGTCTCTGGAGTGCATCGCCGACGACGAGCTGGTCGAGGTCACGCCCAAGTCCATCCGCCTCCGCAAGCGCGTCCTCGCCGCCAACCGGCGGCCGAAGAAGGAAGCTTGACAGGCGGGCGCGCGGGCCGTAAGTTCTGCGCGTCAATCTTAAAATCCGGTCAGAGGTGTTGCGAAGTGAACGACAGGTCTTGCTGGAACTGCGGGCATCTGCACGAGTACCACACCATCGCGGGCGGGTGCTCGTTCGCGCCGGGGAACGAGGAGCGTTGCGACTGCCCGCGGTACGAGGACAGCGAGTATCACGGCGAGCAGCGCAAGCGCGACACCTACACGCTCTCCGACCGGCGCCGCATCGGCCAGGGGCGTCCGCGACGTTAGCCGCCGGCCGCCGGCTCAGTCCTCCTCACGGTCGGGCTCGTCGTCCTCCGGCGCTTCCCCCGCATCCTCTTCGGGCCGGTAGGTCTCGTAGCCGGTGGCGTCGTCGTAGTAGTAGCGGCCGTCCCCCGGCGCGGGGCGCGACTCGGCCTCCGGTTTTGTTGTATCATCCCGCCGCTCGTTCACCTTCAAAGTCTCCCTTAACTTTCGTTGACTTCACGTCGCGCACGGCAGGGTGAAGTATACCGCCCGCGGTAACGTTCCTCCCGCCCGCAGACTAAGAAGAGGACTGAATGCGAGGACAAACTTTCCGCCGCGCGGCGCGTTGCGCGTTCGTCGCCGCGCTTCTCTTCCAGCAGACGTTCGCCCGGCAGCAGGCGCCTGCACAGACGCCCGCGCCCGCGGCGAAGGCGTTCGAGCTGACCGTGGACAGCATCATGCGCGGGCCGGACCTCGTCGGCTACCAGCCGACGGGCGTCTACTGGTCGCAGGACAGCCAGCGCGTCTACTTCCGTTGGAAGCGCGCGGGCGAGCCGCGTCTGAAGGAGACAGACCTCTACGTCGTGAATGCCGACGGCACGGGCCTGCGCAAGCTCTCCGAAGATGAAGCGCGCAAGGTTCCGCCCGCCGCGGGCGAGCTTTCGAAGGACAGGCGGCTGACGGTCTTCGCGGAGGAGGGCGACGTTTTTCTCTACGACCACGAGAAGGCCGAGCGGCGGCAGTTGACGCGCACGGTCGAGGCCGAGTCGAACGCGCACTTCACGCGCGACCAGCGCTCGGTCTACTTCACGCGCCAGAGCAACCTCTACGTGATGTCGCTCGACGGCGGCTCGCTCGAACAGCTCACGGACATACGCGTGCCGACTCCTCCCGCCGCGGCGGGCGCGTCGGCGGGGTTGCAGGTGTCGGTCGGTGCGGCCGCGGCGCGCGCGAGCGAGAGCCAGGATTACTTGCGCAAGGAGGAGCGGCGGCTCCTCGACGTGGTGCGCGAGCGCGCCGAGCAGCGCGAGGAGCAGGAGCGCCGCCGGAAGGAGCGCGACAAAGACAAGCGCAAGCCCTTCACACTCACGACCGGTCAGACGGTCACGAACCTACAGCTCTCGCCCGACGGCTCGTACGTCGTCATGACGGTGGCCGACCCCGCGGCGGGCAAGAACGCCATCGTCCCCAACTTCATCGGTGACGCGGGCTACACCGAGGACATACAGTCGCGCACGAAGGTCGGCGACAACCAGGGGCGCACGCGGCTCGGGCTCGCGTCGGTCGCGACGGGCGAGGTCAAGTGGGTCGAGACGGGGCTGCGCGTCGAGGTCGCGCCGCGCGTACAGCAGCGCACGGAGCAGAACGCGACCGAGTCGGCGCAGCGCGAGTCCGGCGCGCAGCAACAGCAAGCGACCGGCACTCAAACTCAACAACAGACGGGCGCGCAAGGGCAACAACAGACGGGCGGACAGTCAGGACAACAGGCCGCACAGCCTCAGCGCACGCAGCAGACCGAGGGGCAGCAGGCGCGCGACCGCGAGGTGCAGCTCTTCCAGTTACAGTGGAACGAGGACGGCTCGCGCGCCGTGCTGCTCGCGCGCGCGTCGGACAACAAGGATCGCTGGGTGATGTCGCTCGACCCTTCAACGGGCCGGACGCGCATGCTCGCGTCCGTGCACGACGACGCTTGGGTCGGCGGCCCCGGCGCGTTCACTTTGGGCTGGCTGCCGGACAACCGGCGCGTCTACTTCGTCTCGGAGCGCGACGGCTGGGCGCACCTCTACACGGTGGGCGCGGACGGCGGCGACCCCGCGCAGTTGACGAAGGGTCGCTTCGAGGTCTCGGACGTGCGCCTCTCGACGGACAAGACGAAGTTCTACTTCACTTCGAGCGAGGGCAGCGTCTTCGAGCGCCACCTCTACTCGATGGCCTTCGACGGCTCGGCGCGCACGCGCCTGACGACGATGACGGGCAACAACCAGGTCGATGTCTCGCCCGACGAACGCACGCTCGCCGTCGTCCGCTCCTACACGAACCGCCCGCCCGAGCTTTACCTTCAGCCGAACCGGCCCGCGCCCGACCAGACCTCGCAAGCTCCGGGGACGCCGCTGGCGAACTCTCAAACCGCGAACTCGCGAGGCACGAACGGGCATGACGCGGAAGTCAAGCAGGTGACGACCTCGCCCCTGCCGGAGTTCTTCACTTACAACTGGATCGACCCGCCCATCGTCAACTTCCGCGCGCGCGACGGCGCGACCGTCTACGGCCGCCTCTACAAACCTTCGAACGCGAGGCCGGGCGGCCCGGCCGTCATCTTCGTCCACGGCGCGGGCTACTTGCAGGACGTGCACAAGTGGTGGTCAACCTACTACCGCGAGCACATGTTCCATCACCTCCTGATGGAGCGCGGCTTCACGGTCTTGAGCATCGACTATCGCGGCTCGGCGGGCTACGGCCGCGACTGGCGCACGGGCATCTACCGCCACATGGGCGGCAAGGATTTGGACGACCACGTGGACGCCGTCCGCTACCTCGTCGCGGAGCACGGCGTTGACCCGCGCCGCGTCGGGCTCTACGGCGGCTCATACGGCGGCTTCATCACCTTGATGGCGATGTTCACCACGCCCGACATCTTCGCCGCGGGCGCGGCGCTCCGCCCCGTCACCGACTGGGCGCACTACAACCACCCGTACACCGCCAACATCCTCAACGAGCCGCAGGACGACCCCGAAGCGTACCGCCGCAGCTCGCCCATCTACTTCGCCGCGGGCCTGAAGGGCGCGCTCCTCATCTGCCACGGCATGGTGGACACCAACGTGCACTTCCAGGACACCGTCCGCCTCGCCGAACGCCTCATCGAGCTGCGCAAAGAGAACTGGCAGCTCGCCCCCTTCCCCGTCGAAGACCACGCCTTCGACCGCGCCGACAGCTGGGCCGACGAGTACAAGCGCATCCTCAAATTGTTTGAGGAGAAGCTGCGGCCCGACAGCGCCCCGCCGTCTACCACCCAGCGCGGCAGAGAACGCAGGCGCTAGTTGACATACAGTGACTCAGCACAAGCGAGGATAAAGATGAGGAACCGTCTCCCGCAAAACGTTTTCGTCCGCGCCGCCATGTTCGCCGCGCTCACGCTCTTCTTCGCCGCCGCCGCGGCTGGTCAGATCAAGCCGGGCCGCGACCCGCAGCAGCCCTTGGACGAGGAGTACACGCGCAAGATTCGCGAGTACACGACCAAGCCTTACTTCCTGTCGCCGCTCGTCGATTACCTGCCCGCCTCGACCACGGTGCCGACGCCGAAGGCTGTGCTCGGCGACGTGGCCGGAGCGCCGGGGAAGCTCCCCTACGCCGCGGACGTGTACAAGTACATGCGGATGCTTGAGAAGGCCAGCCCACGCGTCAAGGTCTTCACCATCGGCACGACCGAGGAGGGGCGCGAGATGATCGCCGTCGCGGTCGCGTCCGAAAAACTCCTCGCGCAGCTCGAAGAGAACCGCACGCGCCTCGCGAAGCTTGCCGACCCGCGCACGATTAATCTTGACGACGCGGAGGCCGACCGCCTCGTCGCGCAGTCCATGCCCGTTTACTACATCACCGGCACTATCCACTCGCCGGAGACGGGCTCGCCGACGGCCTTGATGGAGCTGGCCTACCGCCTCGCGGTGGACGAGAGCGCGTACGTCCGAAACATCCGCGACAACCTCGTCACGCTCATCACGCCGGTCGTCGAAGTGGACGGGCGCGACCGCATGGTGGACGTGTACCGCTGGCACCTCGCGCACCCCGGCGAGAACTACCCGCCGCTCGTCTACTGGGGCCACTACGTCGCGCACGACAACAACCGCGACGCGATGGGGCTCACCCTGAACCTCTCGCGCAACGTCCTGAACGAGTACCTCAAAGAGCACGCGCAGGTCTTGCACGACCTGCACGAGTCGGTGCCCTACCTTTACGACAACACCATCGGCGACGGGCCTTACAACGCGTGGCTCGACCCGATCCTCACCGACGAGTGGCAGATGATCGGGTGGAACAACGTCTCGGAGATGACGAAGTTCGGGATGCCCGGCGTCTTCGCGCACGGCACGTTCGACACGTGGTCGCCGGGCTACCTGATGTTCCTCGCCGCCACGCACAACGGCATCAGCCGCCTCTACGAGACCTTCGGCAACGGCGGCGCCGACACCGTCGAGCGCACGCTCCAGCCCTCCGAGTATTCGCGCACCTGGTACAGGCAGAATCCGCCGCTGCCGCGCGTCATGTGGTCGCAGCGCAACAACAACAACTACCAGCAGACCGCCCTCCTCACCTCGCTCCAATACTTCGCGGGCAACGGCAAGCTCTTCCTCAAGAACTTCTATCTGAAGAGCAAGCGCTCGGTCGAGAAGCCGAAGAACGAAGGCCCGGCGGCCTACGTCTTCCCGGCCGACGATCCGCGACCGGGCGCGCAGGCCGAACTGGTGCGCACGCTCCAACTGCAAGGCGTGGAAATCTCGCGCGCGACCTCTCCCATCACGGTCACCGTCAAGTCGAAGAAGAAGCAGGGCGGGCAAGACGCGAAGCCGGGCGAAGGCGCGGCCCAGTCGCCCAACGCCAACGCCAACACAAACGCGGGCGTCACCCCGCAAGCCGCGCAGCAGGCACTCCCCGAGAGCGAGCGGCGCGAGGCGGGCGCGGAGAAGAACCCGAGGCAGGAGCCTCCCGCTTCGCAGGGAAAGCCCGCGCCGACCGAGACGCGCACGTTCCCCGCGGGCAGCTACGTCGTCCGCATGGATCAGCCGCACAGCCGCATCGCAGACGCCCTGCTCGACTACCAGTACTGGAGCCCGAGCGACCCGCAGCAGCAGCCCTACGACGACACGGGCTGGACGTGGGGCGAGCTTTACAACACGCAGGTCGCGCGCGTCACGGACGCGAAAGTTTTAGACGCTTCGCTTGAGCGCGTCAACGGCCCCGTGCGCGCGCCGGGCGGCGTCACAGGCTCGGGCACGATCTACCTCATCAATCACAACGCCGACACGGCGCTCGTCACGCTGCGGTATCGTTTGAAGAACGCGACGATGGAGGCGGTCGAAGAGCCTTTCGACGCGGCGGGTCAGAAGTTCAACCGCGGCTCGTTGGTCGTCCGCAACGTCTCGGCCGACGAGTTGAACCGCGCGGCGACCGACCTCGGCCTGCGCGCATACGCCGTCGCCA
Organism: uncultured Pyrinomonadaceae bacterium; assembly: GCA_964246655.1. Taxonomy (GTDB): domain Bacteria; phylum Acidobacteriota; class Blastocatellia; order Pyrinomonadales; family Pyrinomonadaceae; genus QHXN01. Next base: position 6,724 of record CAXTSK010000051.1, on the reverse strand, counting down.
GCGCGCCGCAGGTGAAGACGCACCCGGTGCGCGCCGCGCGCATCGCCTTCATGCACTCGTGGCTCTCGACGCAGAACGAGGGCTGGTGGCGGCTCGCGTTCGACAAGCTGGGCATCCCCTACGACTACATCAGCACGCAGACCGCGGCGCGCGACACGAACCTCAACGCGAAGTACGACGTGATCGTCTTCGCCCCCGTCGGCCGCGACCCGAACTCGGTTGTTCAAGGGATGCCAATGTGGGGCAATCCTATCCCTTGGAAGATGACGGAGCTGACGCCGAACCTCGGGAAGTTCGATGACTCGACCGACGACATGCGACCGGGGCTCGGCACGGCGGGACTCAACAACCTGCGCGGCTTCACGCGGCGCGGCGGCGTGCTCATCACCGCGATGGACACCTCGGAGCTGGCCGCCGACTTCAACCTTACGCAGGGCGTCTCGGTCACGCACCCGCAGCGCATGAAGCTGGTCGGGAGCATCCTGCGCTCGAAGCTCGTGGACGCTTCGAGCCCCATCGCCTACGGCTACGGCGAGTCTCTGTCGGTCTACGAGGACGAGGGCTACATCTTCAACCTGACGAACATGGCGGGCGGGCGCGGCCGTCGCCCGTCCGGCGACCGCCAGCGCGAGACCGGGCGCGGGACAACGGAAGACCCGGACGTGGTGCAGGGCCGCCCGCCCGTCGAAGCCCCCGAACAGCCGAAGGCCGAAACCTGGGAGGCGCTGCCGCTCACCGACGAGCAGCGGCGCAACAACCCTTACGTCATCCCGCCGACGGAGCGCCCGCGCGTCATCCTGCGCTACGGCGACGCGCGCGACCTGCTCGTCTCGGGCCTGCTCGACGGCGGCGGCGAGATCGCGCAGCACGCGGCGGTCGTGGACGTGCCGACCGAACGCGGCCACGTCATCCTCTTCTCGATCAACCCGGTCTGGCGCGGCGAGACGCAGGGTAGCTACTTCTTCGTCTTCAACGCCATCCTCAACTTCGACAACCTCACCGCCGCGCTCAAGCTCGCCATGGATGGCGACGGCGGTGTGATGAAGATTAAGGTCTGCATCGCGGGGGCGACGGGTTGGGTCGGGAAGCCTCTGTCTATGGTCGTGGCCGAGGCGGAGGACTTGAGCCTCGTCGGGGCGGTGTCGCGCACGCAGAAGGGTCGCAGTTTGAAGGAGGCAGTCAGCGGGTCGGCGCCCGACGTGATTGTCAGCGGGTCGGTCGCGGAGGCGTTAGAGACGCCGTGCGACGTGCTGGTCGATTACACGAAGGCGGACGTGGTGAAAGGGAACGTTCTGACGGCGATTGAGAGAGGCGTTCACGTCGTCGTCGGCTCGTCGGGTCTGACGGACGAGGACTTCGTCGAGATAGACCGGGCCGCGTTAGATAAGAAGGTCGGCGTGATCGCCGCGGGCAACTTCGCCGTCACGGCCGTGCTGCTCCAACGCTTCGCGTGCGAGGCGGCGAGGTATCTCTCGCAGTGGGAGGTCGTCGATTACGCCTCGGACGCGAAGCGGGACGCGCCGAGCGGCACGGCGCGCGAGCTGGCCTTCCGCCTCTCGGAGGTCAAGCGGCCCGAGCCCACGCACCCCGTCGAAGAGACGATAGGCGAACCCGCGAGCCGCGGCCTGACACTGAACGGCGTGCAGGTTCACTCGCTCCGCCTGCCCGGCTACGTCATCGCCGTCGAGGCCATCTTCGGCGCACCGCACGAGCGCCTCACCATCCGCCACGACGCGGGCAGCGGCGCCGAGCCCTACATCCAGGGCACGCTGCTGGCGATTCGTAAAGTGATGGGCCGCGTCGGGCTCGTCCGCGGGTTGGACAAGATCATGGAGTAGCGCGGCGTGGGCCGCGAAGTGAGACGGGGAGGGAATTGGTTTGAAGCGATTCGGTGTGACGGCCTCGGCGCTCTCTCTGTTGCTCGCCTGCGCGGCCGCGGCCCAGCCGGGCGGCGCGTTGAAGGTGCGCGCGAAGGGTCGGCGCTCGGTCGTCGTCACGGAGCGCGGCCGCGCGCACACGCTCGACCTGGCCGAGCAGATCGACGCGATGCGCATCGAGGAGGTGTCCGCGCCGCTCGTGTCGCGCGCGGGCGGGTTCACGTATCTTCTGCTCGACGTATGCGGGCTGTCGAAGGTGCCGCCCGACGACCGGCAGTGCGGCGCGGGGACGGAGTGCAACGTCGTCTGGCTCAGGCTCGACGCCGCGTGGCGCGTCCGCGGCGCACAGAACCAGCGCTACGAGTCCTGCTGGGGGTCTGTCACCCTGGAAGACGAGATGAAGGTCGAGGGTCGCCGCCTGACCTTCGCGGTCGAAGACTTCAGCAAAGAGGTGCGCCGCGAAGTCACCTACGACGCCGACAATCCCGAGGCAGGCTTGGCGGTCAAGCAGACGCCGCTGCCGAAGACGAATCCTTAAAAGACCATTTGCCGGAAGGTGGAAGCATGAGAACGCTTTTGAAGGGGACGCTCGTCGTCTCCCTTTTGCTGTCATGCGCGGCGCCGTCGCCCGCGCAGGTCGCGCCGAAGCAGCGCGCCGTCACCGCCGAGGACTACTACGCGTTCGAGTTCCTCTCCGACCCGCAACTGTCGCCTGACGGGCGCTGGGTGGCCTACGTCGTGACGACCATCGACCAGAGGCAGAACCGCCGCCTCTCTCAAATCTGGCTCGCCGCCGTAGACGACAGCCGCCCGCCGCGCCAGTTCACGACGAGCCCGCAGTCTTCCACCTCGCCGCGCTGGTCGCCCGACGGCCGCACGCTCGCCTTCCTTTCCACGAGGCCCGCGCCCGACGGCGCAGCCTCTTCAACACGGGGAAGTGCGACGCCGACGCCGACGCCTTCGCCTTCGCCGACGCCCATCAGCACGGAGATGCCGCCGGGCCTGCCGTCGGCTTTGCAGACCGCGGCACCCGACGCGACGCCGCGCGCGCAGGTCTGGTTGCTCTCGCTCGAAGGCGGCGAGGCGCGACGTGTGACGAACTTGAGGAACGGCGTCAACACCTTCGACTGGTCGCCCGACGGCACGCGCATGGTTCTGACGAGCCGCACCGGCCCGAGCGACCTCAAAGCCCCTTCGAGCGACGTGCGCCACTACAAGCACGCGTCCTACAAGTTCAACGACACCGGCTGGTTCGACGACAAGCGCAGCCACGTCTGGGTCGCCGACGTGGCGAGCGGAGCGGCCACGCAACTCACCTTCGGCGAGGACTGGAACGACACCGACCCGCAGTGGTCGCCCGACGGCAACTTCATCGCCTTCGTCTCCGACCGCACGGGCAAAGCCTTCGACGAGGGCCGCAACACCGATGTCTTCGTCATCGACTCGGCCGGCAGCCCCATCCGAAAAATCTCCGACCACGACGAGTCGGACAACAGCCCGCGCTGGTCGCCCGACGGGAAGTCAATCGCCTTCCTCGGACGCATACACGAGTCCGACCACCCGAAAATCTACGTCGCACCTTCGGGCGGCGGCCGTCCGTCGCGTAACGTCGCGCCCGACCTCGACCTCATCCCCTCTAACCTGACCTGGGCCGAACAGGGGCGCGCGCTCTACTTCGAGACCGACGTTAAAGGCGAGTCGCACCTCTTCCGCGTCGATGCGAAGGACGGAAAAATCAAACAGGTGACGAAGGGTGCGCGCGTCGTCCGCCTCGTGGAGATCTCGGCGGACTCGCGCCGGATGGTCTACGCCGCGAACGACTTCAAACATCTCGACGACCTCTACGCCGCAGACCTCGACGGCTCGAATGAACATCAACTGACGAACCTCAACGCGCGGCTCTGGTCGCAACTGCAACTCGCCGACGTGGAGCGCATGACCTACAAGGGCGCCGAGGGCTGGGACATCGACGGCTTCCTCGTCAAGCCCGTCGGCTGGCAGGCAGGGAAGAAGTACCCGATGGTGCTCTGCATCCACGGCGGCCCCGCGACCATGGACGGCGTGGACTGGTTCCACGAGTTCCAGGTCTACGCCGCGCGCGGCTGGGCCGTCTTCTACACGAACCCGCGCGGCTCGACGGGGTACGGCCAGCGGTTCGAGCGCGGCATCGAGGGCGAGTGGGGGCGCAACGATTACACGGACGTGATGAACGGCGTCGAAGAAGTCCTGCGCCGCAACCCCTGGATCGACCGCGAGCGTCTGGGCGTGACGGGCGGCTCTTACGGCGGCTATCTCACCAACTGGATCGTCGGCCACACGAACATCTTCAAGGCGGCCGTCACGCTCCGCAGCGTCGTCAACTTCATCAGCGACGAAGGCACGCGCGACGGTCCCTACGGCCACAAGGACGACTTCGGCGGCGACCTCTACGCGAAGTTCGACCTCTACTGGGAGCGCTCGCCGCTCAAGTACGCATCGAACGTGAAGACGCCGATTCTCATTCTTCATTCCGACAACGACTTCCGCGTCCCGCTCGAACAGGGCGAGCAATGGTTCCGCGCGTTGCGCCACTTCGGCGCCAACGCCGAACTGGTCATCTTCCCCCGCGAGAACCACAACCTTACGCGCACGGGCGAACCAAAACATTTGGTGGAGAGCCTCAACTGGCAACTCTACTGGTTCGACCGTTACCTCGACGGCAAGCAGACGGCCGTCCCGCCCGACGCGCGTTAAAGTAAGGAGGGCTGATGTCTTTCGAGTTGCCGAAGCTCTACCCGATTACCGACCGCCGTCTGTCGGGGCTCACGCACGCGGAGCAGGTGGCGCGGCTGTGCGAGGGCGGGGCGCGTCTGGTGCAGTTGAGGGAGAAGATTCTGCCGCCGCGGGAGCTCTACCCGGATGTCTTCGAGGCTTTGAAGGTGGCGCGCTCGTTCGGGGCGAAGTTGATCGTCAACGACAGGGTTGACGTGGTGCTGGCGACGGGCGCGGACGGGGTGCACCTTGGGCAGGACGACATGCCGCCGCAGACGGCGCGCGTGGTGTTGGGCAAGGGGAAAGTTGTCGGCTTCTCGACGCACGGCGTGGAGCAGGCGTCGGAGGCCGCGCGGCTGCCGGTCGATTACGTAGCCATCGGGCCGGTCTTCGACACCTCTTCGAAGGAGAACCCTGACCCGGTCGTCGGCCTCGAAGGCGTGCGGCGCGTGCGCGAGGCGGTCGGCCGAGCCGTCAAACTGGTCGCCATCGGCGGCATCACGTCGGAGAACGCGCCCTCCGTCCTCGAAGCCGGAGCCGACTCGGTCGCCGTCATCGGCGCCCTCCTCGACACCTCAGACCCCGCCGAAATCACCCGCCGGACGCACGCGCTTCTCGACCGCCTCGAAAGTGCGATACAAGCCTAAATGTTAAAATACTACGCGTTAAAAGTTTTAACTTGCTTTTCCCGCGTTGGCCTGACATTATAAAAAAGGTCGCCGGGGGCAGTGCCCCGTTCCCGGCTTCCGAGCTTGAAAGTCCTGCCCCCGGTTCTTTATCGCCCGCCAAACGGAGTCGCCAAGCCCCGCATGAAATATTTCGACCTGCCGCCCGTCATCGAACAGATGCTTAAGGCCGCCGAAGGCATCAGCGACCTTAACTTCTCAGTCGGCCAGGCGCCGCAGGTGGAGGTCAACGGCCAACTGCGCCAAGTCCAGCCGTCGGGCTTGCAGAAGTTGACGCCCTACCAGACCGAGATCATCGCGATGACGCTGCTGCACGGTAACCCGGACGCGGCGCAGCGGCTCGCGCACACGGGCTCGGCCGACCTCAGCTACTCTCTGCCCTCGCGCACGCGCTTCCGCGTCAACGTCTTCCAGCAGCGCGGCACCTACTCCATCGTCATGCGGGTCATCCCGACCGCGATACCGACGCTGGAAGGCTTGAGCCTGCCGAAGCAACTCGCCGACATCGCGGAGCTGCGCAACGGTATCGTGCTGGTGACGGGGCCGACCGGCTCCGGCAAGTCCACGACGCTCGCCGCCGTCATCGACCTCGTCAACGAGCAGCAGCACTACCACATCGTCACCATTGAAGACCCGATAGAGTTCCTCCACACGCACAAGCGCTCGACCATCAACCAGCGCGAGATCGGCTCCGACGCGAAGGACTTCCCCTCGGCCCTGCGCTCGGCACTCCGCCAGGCGCCGAAGGTCATCCTCATCGGCGAGATGCGCGACTACGAGACGACCGAGATCGCGCTCGAAGCCGCGGAGACCGGTCACCTCGTGCTCTCGACGCTGCACACCATCGACGCGTCGAAGACGATTGACCGCATCATCGGACTCTACCCGAAGAACGAGGAGCAGGTCATTCGCACGCGGCTCGCGCAGACGTTCCGCTACATCGTCTCGCAGCGTTTGATCCCGCGCGCCGACGGGCGCGGGCGCATCGCGGCCGTCGAGGTCTTGAAGTCCACGCCGCGCACGCGCGAGTACGTCGCCGCGGGCGAGTCGGACGGCAAGTCCCTGCTCGACGCAATGCGCGACGGCCGCCTCGACGGCATGCAGGACTTCGACACCGTCATCAAGGAGTTGATCGAGGCCGGCACGCTCACGCTTGAAGACGGGCTCTCGTTCGCCACCAACCCCAACAACCTGCAACTCGCGCTCAAGGGCATGTCGGCCACCGACGACTTCCGCCCGGCCGAATCCCCCGGCTTCATCGCGAAGCGCCCCGTCGGCGCACGCACCTTCCCCGCCGCCCCCGCGCGCCCCGCGGCGGGTGGCTCCATGCTCGACATGATTGAATAGGGTGATGGGTGTTGGGTTTTAGGTGTTGGGTAAAACAGTCTCTTCTTGCCAACACCTAAAACC
>CAXTSK010000050.1:5246-15996 GCA_964246655.1 uncultured Pyrinomonadaceae bacterium | reverse complement strand
CCCCCCCCCCCCGCGGCGCCCCCCCCGCGGGGCCCGGCGCCGCCCGCCCCAACGCCCCAACGCGTAGCCGATGTTGTCGCCGGCTATCGCCCCCGCGGCCGAGAGCGCGAGCACGGGCCACAAGTCCAGCTCGCCCTGTTCGACGAAAGAGCCCGCGGCCACCAGCAGCAGGCTCGCGGGCACGGGCACGCCCGCGGAGCCGACCAGCAGCGCCACGAAGAGCACCGGCACCCCGTAGACGCCGAGCGTCGAGAGCAGGTAATCACTCACGCTCACGGCGTCTTGCCCCCGTCGGAATTCGGGGGCGGCGGCGGCGGCGGGAACCGCTCCGGGTGCTCGCGGAATGCGACGATGGCGGTCTGTAATTCGGCGGCCAACGCTTCGACCGGGCGGCCCTGTTCGAGGGCGATCTCGCGGAGTGGTCGCCTGTCTCGCGGCGCGGGGGTCAGGTTGATGGCCCGGTAGAGGACGTGCGGCGGGACGCGGTACGAGCGCGCGACGTAGGAGACGCTCATCCAGGGGCGGATGGCCTCGTCCCTGTGCCGGCTCCAGTAGAGCGCGTGGCGGGCCGTGCGCACGGCGAAGAGGCCGGCGAACGAAGCCGCCAACACGAACGCGATTAAGATCAGCCAACGCCGCCAGCCGAGTCTCTTCATCGAGCGCCTTTCTGCTAAGAGATGGAAAAAGTCAGAAGGAACATTAAGCCGTAACGGCCGGACGAGGCAAACGGACGGTAATGCGCTTCCCTGAAGGCGAACCGTGTGCAAGGCGCTGGGTGAACTGGTAAACTCTCGTACTGAAAGTAAGTTCTTGCTGCTTCTGGCATCGACGTTGATCCTTCCGTGAGCAAGCGCTATCCACGACGCGTTTTTAATTCCGTACTGTCGCTCTTGTGCCTCTTGCTTGCGAGCACGCACGTTGCGGGCGAAGGCGCGGCGGGCGGTGTGGTGGAGGTGAAATTTGTCAACGTCGCCGGGCGGGCGGGTGTTACTACAAAGACTATCTACGGGGACGAGCGTAAGAATAAATACCTTTTAGAGACGACGGGGAGCGGCGCGGCGTTTTTCGACTATGACAATGACGGGTGGCAGGACATCTTCCTCGTCAACGGCACTCGCCTCGACCCTCTTCGGGGTGAACAGACGCCGACCAACCGCCTCTATCGTAATAAAGGCGACGGCACGTTTCAGGACGTGACGGAAAAGGCGGGGCTTCGGCGCACGGGCTGGGGGCAGGGCGTGTGCGTCGGCGACTACGATAACGACGGCAACGAAGACCTGTTCATCAGCGCCTACGGGAAGAACGCGCTCTACCACAATCAGGGTAACGGCACCTTCGCGGAGGTCGCCGAAAGAGCAGGGGTCGCCGACAACCGCACGCGCTGGGGCTCGGGCTGCGCCTTCCTCGACTACGACCGAGACGGCCGTCTCGACCTCTTCGTCGCCAGCTACATCGACCTCGACCTGAAGACCGCCCCGCTCCCCGAAACCGGCCCCTGCCTCTACAAAGGTTTGACGGTGGCCTGCGGCCCGCCGGGGCTCGCGGGCGGCGTCAACTCGCTCTACCGGAACAACGGCGACGGCACCTTCGCGGACGTTTCGACGAAGGCCGGCATCACGAAGACGAACGGCACTTACGGCCTCGGCGTGCTGGTCGCAGACTTCGACGACGACGCCTGGCCCGATGTCTACGTGGCGAACGACTCCGCGCCCGCCGCCCTCTATCACAACAACCGGGACGGCACCTTCACCGATGTCGGCGTCGAGGCGGGAGCTGCTCTAAGCATCGACGGTAAGCCGCAGGCCGGGATGGGTGTCACCGCCGGAGACTACGACCGCGACGGGCGGCTCGACATCTTCAAGACCAACTTCGCGGGCGACACCTCGACGCTTTACCACAACGCGGGCAAGGGCGTCTTTGACGACGTAACGTTCCCGGCGGGCCTCGGCGTCAACACGCGCTGGCTCGGCTGGGGCTGCGGCTTCGTTGACGTGGACAACGACGGCTGGCCCGATATCTTCCTCGTCAACGGCCACGTCTACCCGGAGGTCGAACGGCTCACGACCGAGGCCGGGTACGCGCAGCGCAAGGTGCTCTACCGAAATTTGGGTAACGGGCGCTTCGAGGACATCTCCGAAAAGGTCGGCGGTGCAGTTACAGAGCCGACGCCTTCGCGCGGCTGCGCCTTCGGCGACTTCGACAACGACGGCGACATAGACATTCTCATCAACCCCGTCAACGCCTACCCCGAACTGCTCCGCGCCGATTCGAACACGAAGAACAACTGGATCACCGTCAAGCTCGTCGGCGTGAAATCCAACCGCGACGGCATCGGCGCGCGCGTCCGCTGCGTGACGGCGGACGGCAACCAGCTCGACGAAGTGCGCTCGGGCGGCAGCTACTATTCACAGAACGATCTGCGCGTACACTTCGGCGTGGGTAAGAATCAGAAGGTCAAGGCGCTTGAAATCCGCTGGCCGAGCGGACAGGTTGACACGCTCGCCGAGCTGGCCGTCAACCGCATCATCACCGTCAAGGAAGGCAGTGCGAAGGCCGCCCAATGAAAGACACTTCACCGGCCTTGAGACGAAAGGCGTGCCTGCTCGCGCTGGCGCTGATGCTCTCTTTCGGCGCGGGCGTGGCACGCGGTCAGCAGCCCGCGTCACAAGCCCGGCAGCATTACGATAAAGGGGTGGAGTTGTTGGGGGCGCGGCAGGTGGACGCCGCCATCGCGGAGTTGCGAGAAGCAATCAGGCTCGACCCCAATAGTGCAGAGGCCCATTCATATCTGGGTTATGCTTTCGGCGTTAAGGGCCAGTTGCAGGAGTCGGCCAAAGAGTTTGAGGCGGCAGTCAGACTCAAGCCGGATTTCTCGGAAGGCTACTACTACCTCGGCACGGCCCGCTGGTTTACGGGCGACACACAGGGGGCCGTCGTCGCTCTGAAGACGGCGGCGCGGCTGATGCCGCAGCACTCGGACGCGCATTACTACCTCGGCCTTGCGTTGCAGAAGAGCGGCGACCTGACGGGCGCGATAGGCGAGCTCAAGGCGGCGGTCAAGCTCTCGCCGGAGACGGTCGAGCCGCGCCACGCGTTGGGGCTGGCGTTGCAACAGGAAGAAGACCTGGACGAAGCCGTCGAGGCTTTCCGCGAAGTCGTCAGGCTCAAGCCGGACTTCGTTCAGACGCATAACGACCTGGGGCTGGCGCTCGTGCAGAAGCGCGACCCCGAAGGTGCCATCGCCGAGTTCAACGCCGCGCTCCGGCTTGAGCCGGCGAATACGGTCTCGCTCCACAACCTCGGCATGGCTCTCATTCAGAAGGGCGACCTCGCGGCGGCCGTCGCGCAGTATCGAAAACTACTGACGGTCGCGCCCGACGACGCGGAGGCTCATTACAATCTGGCGCTGGCGCTGAAGGGCAGAGATGAACTCGACGAGGCCGTGGGCGAGTTGCGCCGGGTCGCCGCGCTGCAACCCTCCATGCCCGAGGCGCACTACACGCTCGGCGTCATCCTCTTGCAACAGTCGAAGCTCGCGGAGGCGGCGGCGGCTTTCCGTGCGGCCGTCGCCGCGAAGCGGGACTACGCCGAGGCGCACTACGCGCTCGGGACTGTCTTGCAGCAACAGGGCGATGCCGCCGGGGCGATTGCAGCTTTTCGCGAAGCCTTGCGACACGCGCCCGACGCGCCCGAGATTCACAACACGCTCGGCACGGCGCTCCGGCAGAAGGGCGAGGCGGAGGCGGCGCGCCTCGAATTTCAGGAGGCCGCGCGCCTCAACAAGCTCAAGTCCGACAGGCAGGCCGCGGTCTTCGCTTTGAACACAGGCGTCGCGCGCCTCAAGGAGGGCGACGTGGACGCGGCCGTCGAAAGGCTTGAGGCCGCCGTCAAACTCGACCCGAAGAGCGCGCAGGCGTTCTACCAACTCGCGCGCGCCTATCAACAGAAAGGGCAGAAGGCCGCCGCGCTCTCCGCCTACCAGAAGGCCAAAGAACTCGACCCGCGCGTGAAGCCGCTGCCGTAGAACCGACCGCGCCTTCACTTCAACACGCCGACGCCTTCCCTGATCGTGACGAAGCGGTTGGCCGGAACGTCCTTCAACGTCTCCGTCTGTCCGTTCGGCCAGCGAATCTCTATCACGTCCGCCTTCATACTCGTACCTAAACCGAAGTGCAGGCGCGGGTCGTTGGAAGAGTAGTAGCTCGACTGGCTTGCGACCTCTTGAGCCTGCACGCGTGAGCCGACACGAACGCGCACGCGCGCCCCGATGGCGTCGCGGTTCGACTTCGTGCCGACGAGTTTGACGTTGAGCCAGTTGTTAGCCCCACGTTTGCCCTGAACGTTGTACTCGTTGCGCAGCAGCGACGGCGGCTCGTTCATGTTCATCACGAGCACGTCCGTGTCGCCGTCGTTGTCATAGTCGCCGAAGGCGCAGCCGCGCGAAGACTTCGGGGTGAGGACGCCGGGGCCGGACTGCGCGGTCACTTCGCGGAAGCGCCCGTTGCCGAAGTTGCGGTAGACGAGGCGCGGGCTGCGGTGCGGGTACTCTTTAAAAAACCGCTCGACCTCCGGGTAGACGTTTCCCGTTATGATCATCACATCCGGCCGACCGTCGTTGTCGAAATCCTCCATCCCCGCGCCCCACTCGACGTAGCGCGTGTGCTCGAAGCCGGCGGCGCGCGAGGCGTCCTCGAAGAAGCCGCGCCCGCTGTTGCGGTAGAGCGCGGGGAGGTCGTCGGAGAAGTGCGTCTTCAAGATGTCGAGCAGCCCGTCGCCGTCATAGTCGCCGACGGCGAGCCCCATCCCGGCTTGCGCCTGCCCGTCCTCGTTGTAGGCGGTGCCGGTTTCGATTGAGACATCCGTGAAGCTGCCGTCGCGGTTGTTGCGGTAGAGCGTGCTCGCGGTCGAGTCGCAGGCGACGTAGATGTCGGGCCAGCCGTCGTCGTCGTAGTCGATGACGGTCGAGGTCATCGAGTAGCGGCCTTGCACCCTGGCGACGCCGGAGGCTTCGGAAACGTCTTGAAACGTCCCGTCGCCGTTGTTGTGGTAAAGCAGGTTGGTGTCGGTGGGCAGACCCTTCGGGCCGCAATTGACGGGCACGCCCTTCCATGTGCAGTTCGCGCCCTTGCCCGGCTCGGGCGCGTTCGCCAAATCGAACTTCAGGTAGTTCGCCACGAAGAGGTCGAGCCGCCCGTCGCGGTCGTAGTCGAGGAAGGTGCAGCCCGAGCCCCAACGCGTGCCCGTGGTCGCCAACCCCGCTTTCCGTGTCGCGTCGGCGAAGGTGCCGTCGCCGTTGTTTCGGTAGAGGACGTTCTGCCCCCAGTACGTGACGAAGAAATCTTCGCGGCCGTCGTTGTCATAGTCGCCGACCGCAACGGCCGACGCCCAGCCCTCGCGCCGCAGTCCGGCGCGGTCGGTGACCTCCTGAAAAGTGCCGTCGCGTTTGTTGCGGTAGAGCCGGAGCGTCGGGGCTTGGCCCCTTGGAAAGCCTTCGAGGCGCGTGCCGTTCAGGAGCAGCACGTCCATCCAGCCGTCGCCGTCGTAGTCGAAGAAGGCGACGCCGCAGCCGTTCGTCTCGATGATGTAACGCTTGCGCTCGACGCCGCCGTAAATGATCGGAGAGGTGAGCCCCGCGCCCTGCGCCGCGTCAACGAAGGTCACGGGAAACTCCGTCGCCTGCTTCGCGTGAGCGCCGCCCGCGGCGAGCAGCGTCAGGCACAAAGGAATGATGAATGATGAATGATGAATGATGAATGAAAGGCAAGGGTGTTTCTTATTCATCATTCATCACTCATCATTCATCTCTTCTTTATTTGTTGTCGCCCGCGCCGGCGCGGAGTTGTTCGGCGAGTTGGAACTCTTTCCTTGCCTCGTCCGCACGGTCGGCTTGTTGCAGGACTTGCGCGAGCAGGTGGTGGCCGGAGTAGTTGTTGGGATCCATTTGCAGCGCGCGCCGGAGCATCGTTTCGGCGTTCGGCAGGTCTGACTTCTTGAGGTAGATCTTGCCGAGCACGATGTAAGGGCCGCTGAAGTACGGGTTGAGCCAGATGGACTTTTGCAGCGGCGGAATCGCCTCGTCCCACTTGAGCTGGCGCGTGTAGGCTTCGCCGAGCATGTAGTAGGCCATGCCGAAGGCGGGGTTGACGGCGATCTCCTTCTGCAAAAGCTCGACCCCGCGCTCAACCTGTGCGTGGTAGATTGCCAGCTCGCCCAGGAGGAAGTTGGCCTGCGGCAGGCGCGGGTCGAGTTCGAGCGCCTTCTGCAACTCCTTCTCGGCCGACTCTTCCATCTGTTGCCGCATCATCATCTGCGCGTTAATGAGGTAGGCGGACGCCGAGCCGGGCGGGACTTTGAACATCCGCGCGAACGCCGCGCGCGACTTCTCGGCCTCGCGGGTTCGAACGTAGCTGACCCCGAGCGCGTAAGCTATCTCCAAGCCCTCGGGCGTCCAACGGTTGAGCTGTTCAAGGTAGGGGACGGCCTCGCTTGCGTGGCCGAGCATGTAGTGGGAGAGGCCGAGCATCTGCACGCCCTGCCGGTACTCCTTGCTCTCGCCGTGCGCCGAAGGGACGGCGCTCGACAGGTATTGAATCGCGCGGGCGTAATCGCTCTTCCGGTAAAAGGCCAGTCCCAGAAGGTAGTTGAGTTGCTCGTCCCCCGGCCCCGCCTGTACCGCCAGCAGCACTTTGACGGCGGCATCAATCTTCCCCTCTTCCAGAAGACCACGCGCCTGCGTAATCAGGGACGCGCCGGCCTGCGTGTTCGCTTCCGGCGGACGGACTGTCTGCGCCGCGACGCGCGAGACGCACGGGAGGAGCGACAGGCCGAGGCAGCAGAGAAAAAACCTGAACGTCTTGAGCGCGATGAGTCTGTGCATGTTGTATGTATGAACTCGCGGTAGGGAAACAACCGCGCGCGTCGCTTCCGACGAACTTCACTCGGACAGCGGGAAGAATATTTGCTTCCGTTCGGAAAGGCAATCGCGCGTAGGAACCACACCTGACGACGCCCGAAGACCCGGCGGTGTGTCGCGCCCAAAGTGATACCGGTAACTTAATTCGGGCGGCGAACTTTGTTATTTACAGGTCACCGTCTTCGGGCCTATTATGTGTCCCACAGCGACAGGATTCTTCGACCGAGTAGTTGTTCAAGACAATAAGCGGCGAGCTTTTATATTTCAGGTCTAAACCTGCCCCACTCCTAACAATTTACGGCAGCCGGCCGACCTCGCGTCAACCGCCGCCGCCGCATGACCGAATTCGCAGGGAGAAAAACCATGCTGAGAGGCAGAATCAGGTTGCTCTTGCTGAGCCTCCTCGTCGTCGCCGGCCTGTCGGCGGCCGTCCGCGCACAGGCCGTGTACGGGAGCATCGCGGGCACCGTCAGCGACGCCAACGGCGCGTTGGTGCCCAATGCAACCGTCACCATCACCAGTATCGAGCGTAAGGCCACCGACACCGTCCAGACGAACGACTCGGGCTTCTTCGTCAGGGAACGCTTGCTGCCGGGCAAGTACGAGGTGAAGATCTCCGCGGCCAATTTCAAGGAAGCGGTCATCTCGGAACTCACCGTCAACGTCGATACTCAGACCAAGGCCGACGTGACGCTCCAGCCCGGCCAACTGACCGAGATCGTCACGATCTCGGGGGCGGAGGGCTCGCTCCTTAAAACCGACCGCGCGGACGTGGCGACCACGTTCGGGGCGCGGCAGGTGACCGACCTGCCGATCCTCGACCGCAACTTCACCAAGCTGATCCTGCTCACGCCCGGCGCGACGCAGCAGCAGTGGCAGCACGCCGCGAGCGAGAACCCGCAGGGCTCGACCCAGACGCTCGTCAACGGCCAGAGCTTCAGCGGCACCGGCTACCAGCTCGACGGGACGGAGAACCGCGACCCGATCCTCGGCATTATCGTCATCAACCCGAACTTCGAAGCCATCGGCGAGACGAAGATCACCTCGCAGAACTACGACGCCGAGTTCGGGCAGGCGATTGCGGGCGTGGCCTCGGTGCAGACCAAGTCGGGCACCAACGCGTTCCACGGCTCGATCTTCGAGTTCCGGCAGAACGACGTGCTCCAGGCGCGCAACCCCTTCTCGCAGTCGCAGGCCGACCCCGTGACGGGCAAACTCATCCCCGACACGCTCAAGAACCAGTTCGGCGGGAGCATCGGCGGCCCCATCGTCAAGAACCGCGCCTTCTTCTTCGGCGACTACCAGGGCACGCGGAGCAAGGTCGGCGGCTCGCGCCGCCTGACCGTGCCGACGCTGCTGGCGCGCCAGGGGAATTTCAGCGAGTACGGGCGACCCATCTTCGACCCGCTGACCGGCTTGCAGTTCCCCGGCAACATCATCCCGGCCGCGGGCAGTCCCGGCTGCGGCGTCACGATCAGCTGTCGGTCGGCGCAAGCCACCTCCCTCCTGGCCCTGATCCCGACGCCGACGCTGCCGGGCACGGTCAACAACTTCACCGCGTCGGGCAGCGAGCTGTTCGACAACGACACCTTCGACATTCGCATCGACGACCGGACGACGGAGAGCCTCAACATCTTCGGCCGTTACAGCTTCGCCGACTACAAGCGCAATGGCCCGACGGTCTTCGGCCCCGGCGGCGGGCGCGAGTTGGTGACGCTCGGCGGCTCTTCGAAGGTGCGGAATCAGAGCCTCGCGCTCGGCTTCGACAAGACCTTCAACCCGACGACGCTCCTCGACATGCGCTTCGGCTACTTCAAGTACAAAGTCAACGTGTTGCCTTTCGACTTCGGCGAGGCGAACACGACCGCGCTCGGCATCCCCGGCGCTAACTTTGACGACTTCAGCTCCGGCCTCTCGGAGTTCGAGGTTCAGGGGCCGGGCGACTTCGCCTTCAACGCGGGCTCGGGGCTCAACACCAACCGCTGCAACTGCCCGCTCGATCAGGACGAGAAGCAGTACCAGGTGGTCGCCAACGTGACCAAAATCTTCGGCAACCACACCGCCAAGTTCGGCGTTGACTTCCGCCGCGCCATCAACCTGCGCGTGCCTTCGGACGAGCACCGCTCCGGCCACTTCACCTTCAGCCCGAACCGCACGGCCAGCTCCTCGACGGGCGCGGGCGGTCTCGGCATCGCCACCCTGCTCATCGGCGACGTGACCGGCTTCTCCCGCTACGTCTCGACGGCGACGGACGCGGGCGAGCGGCAGTGGCGGCACTTCTACTACGGGCAGGACACCTGGCACGCGACGCAGAAGCTGACCGTGGCCTACGGCCTGCGCCTCGACATCATCAACCCGCAGGCCGCGAGCGGGCCGGGCAAGGCCGGCTTCCCCGACCTGACGACCGGCGAGGTGCTGGTGGCGGGCGTCGGCGACGTGCCGCTCAATGCCGGCGTGGAGAACAGCCTGAACTGGGCGCCGCGCCTCGGACTCACTTACCAGCTCACGCCGCGCACCGTCATCCGCGGCGGCTACGGGCGCAGCTACGACATCGGGGTCTTCGGCTCGCTCTTCGGCCACACGGTCACGCAGAACCTGCCCGTACTGGCGACGCAGCAGTTGAACGCCCCTTCGCAGTTCGCGCGCGTCTTCACGCTGGCGCAGGGGCCGCCGGCCTTCAACGCCTTCTTCGGCCTCACGGCCCCGCCCAACGCAGGCGGCGTGCCGAACGCGTCGCTGCCGTCGAACGGTCACTTCTTCCTGCCCGATGGGGTGCGGCCTCGGGCCGTCAACTTCAAGCAAAGGCTGCCGACCGTGGACGCCTGGAACATAACCTTCCAGCACCAGTTGCGGAGCGACCTCTCGGTCGAGATCGCCTACGTCGGCAACAAGGGGACGCACCTGTTCGCGGGCAACAACCCGGACGAGAACGTCAACCAGCCGTCGCTCATCGGCTTCGGCACCCTCTCGCGCGACCAGCGCAAACCCTTCTTCCGCCGCTTCGGCTGGACGCAGGACGTGCTGCTCTACTGCAACTGCTCGGACAACCACTACGACGCGTTGCAGGCGAAGGTGGACAAGCGCTTCAACAACGGTTACTCGGTGCTCGCCCACTACACCTTGCAGCGGGCGCGCGACTACAACGACGACCGCTTCATCCCGGGCATCGACGCGAGCATCGCCTACGGGCCGGAGGACTTCATCCGGACGCACAACTTCGTCCTCTCGCAGGTCTTGGAGTTGCCCTTCGGGCGCGGCAAGCGATGGGCCGGTGACGCCTCGCGGGCGCTCAACTACGCCATCGGCGGGTGGCAGTTCAACTCCAACACGATGATCCAGTCGGGGCTGCCCTTCAACGTCGGCTTCGACAACGCGGGCATCAACGACGTGGGGCCGAACCGCCCCAACGTCAACGGCGACCTCAACATCCTCGGCGACCGCAACCGTTGGTTCGACCCGACGACCTTCAGCAAGCCCGCGGTGGGCACCATCGGCAACCTGCCGCGCAACGCCCTGCGCGGGCCGGGCTACTGGCGGACGGACGCCTCGCTGTTCAAGAAGTTCGCCTTCACCGAGACGACGGAACTTGAGTTCCGCATCGAGTCGGTCAACCTCTTCAACCACGTCAACCTCGACCTGCCCGACGCCTTCATCGGTGACCCGGCCAACCCGAGCGCCAACGCCGGGCACATCACCGCGACGGCCTACGGCGGCAGCGACCCGCAGCGTAACTTCCAGTTCGCCGTGAAGCTCAAGTTCTGATTGAGCGAAGACCGTAGAGATTAACCACGGAGACACGGGGACGCCGGGGGGGGGGGGGGGGGGGAGGGGGATAGG
>CAXTSK010000050.1:0-5236 GCA_964246655.1 uncultured Pyrinomonadaceae bacterium | reverse complement strand
CCCCCCCCCGACCCCCGCCCCCCCCCCACCACAACCACCCCCCCCCCCCCCCCCCCCCCCCCCCCCCGTGTCTCCGTGGTTAATCTTTTTCTTCTGTCATCGACCGGCTGGGAGAGGCACGCCGTCCAACCGCAACACGTCTGGCCTGCTCTTCGGGGACATCGTGGCGTAAAGCTCGACGAAGGCGGCGTTCGTCCAGCCGAAGCCTATCTGGTTTGCACTGTAGCCGAACCGAATGCCCTCGCCGAGCGAGGAGGTACGACGCTCCACGTCGTACTTCTCGACAATCGTGTTGTGCTCGATGAAGTCCTTGACGACGAGCGAGAGGAAGTTGGCCGAGACGCGGTCGGCCTGCGCGCCGTAGCCGGAGCGGCGCAGACCTTCAACCGCGATAAGCTGCAACGGAGCCCAGCCGTACGGCGCGTCCCACTGGCTGCCCGACGGCCTGGTGCTCGTCAGCAACCCGCCCGCGCGCTCGAACGTCGAGAGGTTCGCGGCGACGCGCGCGGCCTGGCGCGGCGTCGCGATCCCGGCCCAGAGCGGGTAGAAGGTCGTCGCGAACGGGTAGCGCCTGACTTCCCTCTTCTCGAAGTTGTAATCGTAGTAAAGCCCTTCGCGCTCGTCCCACATCAGGCGGTTGACGCGCTCGCGCCGCTCGGCCGCGCGCGACTCCCACACGCGCGCGTCGCGCGCACGCCCCGCCAGGCGCATGATCTCGGCGGCGTCGCGCTCCATCACGTAGAGCAGCGAGTTGAGGCAGACCGGGTTGTAGCTCGTGATGTCGGCGCTGAACGGGCCGAAGCGGTTCGACGGGTCGAAGCCCGACTCGCGCATCGAGCGGTCGCCCTTATAGAAGGCCGGCGTCAACTCGTCGCGTGTGCGGTCGTAGAACTTCGACACGTCGTAGTCCGTCACTTCGTGCATCTTGTAAAACTCTTTCACGCGGTCGTAGTGCGTTCTCCCTTCGGCGTCGCGCTCGTCGGCGATGACCTCGGGCGCGGGGCCTTCGCCGAAGTCGTAATACCTCGACAGGCCGGTCTGCGGCGTGAGGTGCGGCGCTTCAGTCCAGAAACGGTAATACTTCTCGACGGCGGGAATCGTGCCGCGCAGCCACGCGCGGTCAGGACGCCCGCGGTAGACGTTAAGAATCATCTGCGTGAGGAAAGGGGGCTGCGAGCGCGTGAGGTAGTACGTTCGGTTGGCGTTGAGCACGCGGCCGTAGTTCTCAACTTCGTAGAGAAAGTTCTCGACCATGTCCTTCGCCAGCTCGATCTCGCCGTCCCTGACCAGCCCGACCTGTATGAAGTAACTGTCCCAGCCGTACATCTCGTTGAAGCGCCCGCCGGGCACGACGTAAGGGCGCGGCAGGTAGAGCAATCCTTGCTCGCTGACCTGCGAGGCGTCGGCGGGCAACGGCCGCAGCTCGATGCGCGCTAAATCCGCCGCCGTCATCTGCGCGCGCAGAGTTTGTTCGATCCGTCCCACGTCCTCGCGCGCGGGAACGTAGACCGGCCAACGGCCCTCCGTCCTTTTGAACTTGGGGTCAACGGAGGCTTTGGCGAGCTGGGCGTTCGAGCGTGTCAGCGTATGCCAGCTCTGCTTGATGTACTGGCGGACGGCCTGGAACTGCGCTGCGGAAGCCCTCCGCGACTGTTGCGCGGGCACGAGCGGCGCGTCGAGTGTGAGAGTCAGCAGAACGGCGGTAATGGAAAGAATAAATGTTCTGACCTTCATCTTATCTGTCATGCTGTGGCCTCCTGCCAGTCCTTATCTGCTGGTGGGCTTGAAGTCGAGCCCGACTCATTTCCGGCGTGGGGTCGTGTTCGCGCGGCGGAGCAGGATGACCAACTCGCGCCTCGTGTACGCGCCGGGCGCGCCGTCGAAGCTGACGACGAGACGCGGGTCGGCTTGCCCGTCCTGTTGCACAGTCACCCCGTCCGTTTCGCCGAGTCCGCGCGGCGTGCGCGCGCGCAACGTATAGGAGTTGCCGCCGAGTCCTTCGAGCACGAGTCGCAGGGCGTCCTTGTCGGCACGCGCCCGGACGACTCGCAGCCCCTCGCTGCGTTGCCCCGGCTGAAGCGGCTCCGGCTCAAGGTAAACGTCCGTGCCCTCGTCATAGATGAAGACGATTTCGGTCGTCGGTTGCGTCAGGTCGAGGCGGACTTCCGCGCGCTGGATGTCGCCCGCGCGCGTGAGCTGAAACGGCTCCGCGCGTCCACGCACCGTCGCCCCGCGGACGCGCGCGTCCAGGGGGAAGGCAGGCGCGATCAGGAGGCGCACCGGCTCCGCACCGGCGTCGTCCGGCGCGGCCGGTGCTGCGCCTCGCCTCGTGACCTTGATCGTCATGCGGCCTCGGGTGCGCGCGAGCGAGAAGTCGAAGCGTGCGTTCGGGCCTGCCGCGACGTTGCGCGCCTCGACCCAATCCCAATTGGCGGGGAGCTGCGGCGCGAAGCGCAGGGAGGTGCCGCCCGCGCCCACCTCAAGCCCGAGCATCCCGCGCAACGTCGGCGTGATGACCATCGCCTCGGACCAGACCTGATGATGCGACGAGCGGCCGAAGGGCGCGTTGAAGTCGCCCGACAGAAGTTCCGTCACGTAGCCGAGCGCGTTCGTGTAAGTCAGGAGCGCGTTTGCCCTCAGCGCCTGCAACCCGACGTGCGGCCTGCCGTAGCGGTACGCGCCCATCGCAGCCCAGCCCGTGAAGAGGGGCCAGACCGAGCCGTAGTGGTAGGAGAGCGGGTCGTAGAGCCGGCTCTCGTCCGAGATGATGCGCGCGCCCCAGTCGGTCGCCATGTGCGCGCCGCCGAGGTGGTCTATCTCACTTTGCGCGCGCTCGTCCGTGAGTGTGCCGAACCACAGAGGGACGGCGGGCAAGACCGTATCCTCGTCGATGAGCTTCGACTTGTCGAGCTCGTTAATGCGCTGCTGTCGTCGCGCGCGGTTGGGGCCGGGCTCCGCCTCGCGCGGCTCCGTGCGCGGGACGTTCGTGGCGAAGGCGTAGAAGCCTCTCGCGGGCAACCAGTAAGTTTGCTCGGTCGCCGCCCGCGTACGCTCGGCGTTGGCGCGCGCCCTCTTCGCCAGTTCGGCGTCGCCCGCCGCGTCCGCCA
Organism: uncultured Pyrinomonadaceae bacterium; assembly: GCA_964246655.1. Lineage (GTDB taxonomy): Bacteria > Acidobacteriota > Blastocatellia > Pyrinomonadales > Pyrinomonadaceae > QHXN01. Next base: position 2,129 of record CAXTSK010000050.1, on the reverse strand, counting down.
TCTCCGCCAGAGCGCGCGACGCCTCGACCCACAAGCCCTGCATGTAAATCTCTTCGTGCGGCGGGTAGAGCGCGCCGCCTTCGACCCAGCCGTGGCCGAACTTCGTGTTCTCGATGAGCCCGTTGTTGTCAGTGTCGGTCGCCTCCGTGAAGCGGTAGGCTTTAAGTATCGACTCCCAACTCTGCTTCAGGAACTCGCGGTCGCCGCTCGCGCGGTAGTAGTCGGCGTGCGCGATGACGTAGAGCGGCGTGGCGTCGGCGCTCGCCCAGGGGTACGGGTAGTCCGTGAACCACGGAATCAGGCTCGCGCTCTGTGAAATCTCGTGCGGGATTTTGCCGTCGGCGCGCTGGTACTTCTTGAGGAAGTCGAGCGCCGTGCGCGTCGTCCGAAAGTCGCCGTAGGAGTTGATCGCCAGGGCCGTCCACAGCGCGTCGCGGCCGAAGAACCAGGCGAAGCCCGGTCGCTCCGACTCGCCCGAGGTGCGGAAGCCCGCGACCAGTCCCGTGCCGAGCAGAGGGTTCGTGGCGACGCCTTTGTCAACGCCGACCTTCGCCCAAGCGTACGCCGTGTTGAGCCGTTCGTCGGGCGTGCGGACGCTCGCCGTCTCGTTTTGCAAACGCTCGTAGTAGCCGACGTTTTTCTCGAAGAGAGACTGCGCGGACGAGAGCAGCCGGTCGTAAGTCACCTTCGCGTCCGCGCGACCCTGGACGCTTCCCGCGATGACGATTGGGATGTAGTTCGCTTTCGACTCGCCGGCCGGTACGTCGATGACCAGACGCGCCGGCACGTCGCGCGGCTCCTCCTGATAGGGCATCACCGAGGCGTCGCGCCCCGCGGGCGAGCCGAGCACGCCGACGAAACGCTTCGACTCTTCGACGATGTAGTAGACGTGCTCCTTCTCATTCCAGTTGAGGTTGCCGGTCATCAGCCCCGCGGGCCACGCGAGCCGCAGCCGCGGCCGGAAGGAGACCGTCACGGTCAGAGGCAGCACGCTGTCAACGTCGAGCAGCATGACGAGCCCCGGCTCGTCCACGGGCGCGAAGACGATCTGGCGGACGTTGAAGGCCGCGTGCGAGTAGGTGAAGACGGTGGCTTCGGGGCGGACGCTCGTGCGCACCAGCGTGTCGGAGCCTTTGAACTCCAGCGGGTAGCCCTCGACGCGGAACGACAACTCGAAGTCGTCAAGAATCTTCAGAGGGTAAACCCACGCTTCGAGCGCGCGGTGCTCATACCCGAAGGCCGCCGACCTGCGGCCCACGACATCGTAGAACGAGCCCGCCTGTGTTCTCCGCCCCAGTTCCAGCCCGCTCTTTCTCAAGGCAAACTTGGGAATGGGAGGCGAGGTCGTCTGGGCCCGTGCGGGCAAGGCCAGACAGAGGTGAAGAAGGAGAGACAGCCCTAAGATCAATATCACTTGTAGCCGGTGGGCTTTCACACGACAGCTCCTAATCCAGGTGAAGAGCTTTTCAATCGAGTTGGACGGACACGGCCAGGCGCGGATGATGTGCCCCCCGACAACCGACGCTTTCGGGCTGAGTCTTACGATCAGATTCGAGATTCCGATACCGAGATAGTGTGCGGCGTCCAAAAGTGCATCCTTCGCCACTCGTCCGGCGGAGGCGGACGTGGCCCCTCTCACCATTCGCGACCTGCTCGGACATGCCACGGTGCAGATGAGCAGAGATTATACGCGCTCGACGCCTGAGACAAGGGAATCGGCTATCGCCGGGTTAGGAAGGGTTAAGAGAATGGCGGACTCAATTGGGAGGTGTCATTCCCCTTAACCGTTTAGCCTGGTCGTAATCAAGTTGGGCGAGTTTGCGTTTGTTCTTCTTCATGTACGCGTCCCCTCGGCGCGTGTATGCTTCGGGCCAGTCCGGTTTAAGACGAATCGCCTCGTTAAAATCTCCGACGGCACCGTCAAGGTCGCCTTTGTTCATGCGGGCAACCCCGCTGTAGAAGTACGCCCTGTGATTATTCACGTCCGCCTGGATGATCGCCTTGAATTCCGCGAGGGCGTGGTCGTATTCGCCCCTCTCGATCCACTTGATTCCTTCCTCCAAACGGTCAGGCTCGACGGACCTGGTGTCGGCAGGCTTGTACAAGAGTCTTAGGCCAAACAGTAGTCC
>CAXTSK010000049.1:2597-16511 GCA_964246655.1 uncultured Pyrinomonadaceae bacterium | reverse complement strand
GACTCGTCGAGTTCGAGCGCGTCGCCGTCGGGGAGGATGTGTATGAGGCGCGCGCCGCGCGCGCGGAGCGGCGGCCCGAGCAGGCCGACGCGGTGGCAGTTGGCGCGCGGCTCCTTGTGCGCGGTGAGCGGCCGCGACTCCGAACACATCAGCGCGACGCGCGAGTCGGCGGCCAGCTCCATGATGCGTTCGAGACCGCGGTTCAACTCCTCGGTCGGCGCGACGACTTTCCCGCCGCACTCGGGCAGCCACTCGTAGCCCAGCCCCGCCTGCTTCAGACTCGCCGCCAACACCTGCCCGTTGAACTGCGGCCAGCGCGACCGCGCCGCGCTACGCACGTCGCACAGGACTTCTATCCCGTACTGATGCAACAGCGCGAGGAAGTCCGCCCACGCGTGCCGGCCGTGGCCGATGGTGTAGATGGTGACGTTCATGTTGGAAGGATGAACGATGAACGATGAACGATGAACTGAAGACAACGGGCTTTCAGTTCATCGTTCCTCGTTCCTCCTTTGAAGCATCTCCCCGCGCAACTCCTCCGCGGTCAGCTCGACGAGGCGCGCGCCGGTGAACAGCTCGTCGCGCGTCACGTCGAGGTGCGCGAACGGCGGGAGGGGGAAGGCGTCCATCTCCGCGTCGTCGTCGAAGTCAGTCTCGGCGAGGACGAGGCCGCGCAAAGAACCGAGGAAGAGATCGACGGAGTAGAGCCGCCCGTCGTGCTCGTACGGGTAGCGGTTCTTGCGCAGTTCGTTGCCCTCGAAGACCGAGAGCACTTCGTACTCGTACGGGCTCAGATAGATGTTGGTGATGAGCGTGTGCGAGAAGTCGGGGGGCGCGGGCGCGTGCTTCTGCGTGAGCTTGAGCGTCCACTCGTTGGTCTCGGGCGTGCGTACTTTTCGCAGCCGCAGGCGCGTGCCAGTCACGTAGTTGTCCGTGATCTGCGTGTGCGGGTCGTTGGTCTTGAGGCCGGGCGGCAGCCCGCGCAGGAGGTAACGGCGCTCGCGCTCGACGCGCGCGTAGCGGCTTGCGCCGCGCGCGGCCAGTTTCATGTCAGAGGGGGAGACGACGCCCATCTTATTCTCTTCCGACAGGAGCGAAGCGAGGCCGCGTCAGACTCCGACGAGTTCGGCCTTCGTCTCCTTCAGGAACTCTTCCGGCTCGATGATGTGGCCCGCGACGGCCGACGCCGCGACGACGAAGGGCGAGGCGAGATAGACCTTGCCGGGGCCGGAGCGCCCTGGGAAGTTGCGGTTCTGCGCGCTGACCGTGACCTGCTCCGCCGAGCGCGACGCGCCGGGGCCGGCGTTGATGCACGCGCCGCACGAAGGGTCGATCAACTCCGCGCCCGCGCGCTCGAAGATTTCGAGGTAGCCGCGCGAACGCGCGTACTCCTTAATCTTCTGCGAGCCGAACTGCAAGTAGAGATGGACGCCGGGCGCGACGCGCTTCCCTTGTTCGACGGCGCTTTTAAGAACTGCCGCGTACATGTCCATGTCGGCCATCTTGCCGCCCGTGCACGAGCCGCCGTAGGCGATGTCGATCTTGACGGGCTCGCTCAGGTCGGAGATGGGCAGGCCGTTGCGCGGGTCGCCCGGCGTGGCGACCATCGGGCGGACTTCGGACAACTCAATCTCGAAGCTCGCGGCGTACTCCGCGTCCGGGTCGCTCCTGAGGAAGCCGCCGCGTATTTCCTCCTCGGAGAGCCCGCGCGTCCTCTTCAAGTATTCGAGCGTCACCTCGTCGGGCTCGATGATGCCCGTGAAGCCGCCGGCCTCGACCGCCATGTTGGTGAGCGTCGCGCGCTCGTCGATGTTCCAATCGCGCAGGCCCTCGCCCGCGAACTCCAAGACCTGACCGATGCCTTTGCCCTGCTTCATGTAATCTGTCGCGAGGATGACGAGCATCACGTCCTTCGCCGAAACGTCGGCGCGCTTCTCACCCTTCAAAACGAACCGGACGACCTCGGGCACCTTGACGCGGATGTCCTTCGTGTACCAGGCGTTCGCCATGTCGGTCGAGCCGACCCCGAAGGCGAAGCAGCCGAGCACGCCCGCCATGCACGTGTGCGAGTCCGTCCCGATGACGAGCTGACCGGGCAGCGCGATGTCCTCGACGACCGCGTTGTGGCAGATGGCCTCCGACCCGCGCTCCTCCGTCCCGCCGTAGAGCCTGATGCCCTGCTGCTCCGTGAAACTCTCCTGTGTCGTCGCGAGGCCGTTGGCGCGTTCAAGCAGGCCCAACTTCTTCTTGTCGTCCGACATCACACGCCCGATGAACGTCAGGTGATCGCGGAAGGCGTAGACGGACTCGGCCTCGGTCACGCGCGCGTCCTTGCCCAACGCCTGCTTGAACAGACTCTCCGCCATCGGCGTCACGTACTCGTGCGAGAAGCGCACGTCCGCGACGGCGAACAGAGCGTCGCCCGGCTTCACTGCTTCCACACCGACCTCGCCCGCGCGTACGAACGCGTGGCGCGCGACGATCTTCTCGACGATATTCATCGGCCGCCGCTTCGTCTCCAACGCGGGCGGCGTGACCTCGCCCGCGAGCCGCCCCTTGTTGTAGTTGAACAGCCCGCCGTACTCCACGATCTGTCTTGAGATGGGGTCGAGCCCGCGCGTGAATTCCTCTAACGGAATCTCCGCGCCGCTCTTAATCCTTTCAATCAACCCGAAGTCGGTCGAGGTCAGCAACCCGATGTTCTGACAGTTCTGCCCATAAATCTTCTCGATGGTCTGCGCGATGACGAGTTGCAACCCCGCGGCCTTCTCCGCGAACGGCGCCGTCTCTCTCGAACTGCCGCACCCCTTCGACACCCCCGCCCCCCCGACCCCGCAACCGCGGTTGCTAACCACGTCCGTCATTAACCCCCACCCCTTCGACAGCCCCGACACCACGACCGCGAACCCGCCGTTCCTAACCTCGTCCTTCTTAACCGCCCCCTCCCTCATCCCCACATACACGTACTCGCCCAGCGTCTCGTCGTAATAAAAACAGACCCACCCCGGCGTAATCTCATCCGTCGAGATGTTATTCATCAACGCCCGCCCCGGCTCGTACTCAAGCTCCGCGCCCCCCTCCAACTGCCGCCTAATCAGCGACACGTCCTCCGTCAAATACAGCACACGCCCCTTGAACCTCAAACGCCCCGGCCGCTTCCTTGTCTTCTCAAGCGTCATCTCAGCTCCTCTTATTCAATGCGGATTATCTGATGAGTCCCCCAAAGCTTGATTATAAACGACACCCGCCAAAACTCGCACCCGCACTGCCATTGAACCTCTTGAGAGCTACAAAGCCGTGCCCCCGCGTCTTCGCGTTCGACAAAAGTGTAGAAAAGATTTCCACAAAACGGCCATGAGATTTCCACTTGTGGAAATTGCTTGTTGATGAAGTTTTCAGATGTCTTGAAAACCCCGAAAAGCCGCTGAATTTCGCCCCAAAAATTTTTTGAAAAAAAGTCTTGACAGCCTCGGGACGCGTGCGTATAGTCCGGCTCCCGTCGCGATTGTTACGGCAGTCGTGACCGGCGAGGGGATCGGCAGATTGGGGTGGAAACACTTCAATCTGAGGACAGCGACAAGCGGCAAACGTCGCTGCCATTGACGCCCCGGCCGAGGCCGAAAGGTCTGCGCAGGGAAGATGCCGACGGGCGCTTCCCGGGCCACGCGGATAAAAACGCGATGGCGCTCTGACGGAGTGATTAACCGACGGGGTTGCGAACGCCGCTCAACTTCGGTTGAGCCTCGTTGTCCAGAACGTAGACTGGAGGTGGAGGTAAAGCCACCAGAAAAAAAACCAATAGGCACCAGGTCTTCGGACTTGAGAGGTTGACGAAAGTTAGCCCGTGCCGACCGGGGGTGAGCCGCCGCAGGCACACGCTTCGGGATACAAATCAGGCAGCCTGTCGCGTGTACAAGCAAGGGTTGCCGTCCCCCAGAATCGCTTCGGCGGTTCAAAAGGGATACCGGGATCGGGCTGCTGCCTTCGGGTAGCAGCCCGGTTTCTTTTTGCGCCCGACCTCTTTCGCACCCTCCCTCCCTCCGACCCCGCCGCAGCTTCGCGGAAAACTCTGTACCGACCGCGCCGCTCGGGATATGATGCCGCCCGCTCGTTTCTCAACGGACGGTGCCCCGGAGGAGTACAGGCATGGGTCGGATTCTCTCAACAGTCTTCTTGTTATTAATCTCTTCGGCCACCGTTTTCGCGCAAGCGCCGGACGCGGCGGCGTTGACGGGGCTTTTGAACGAGTTCTTGGCCGGCGCCGGGCACAACGACGCGGCGGTGCACGACGAGCGCTTCTGGGCCGAAGACCTGATCTACACGGGCTCTTCGGGGCGGCGGGTCGGCAAGGCCGACATCATGCGCGACGTGCGCTCGGCCCCCGCGCCCAAGCCGGGCGACCCCGTGTCCGTCTTCACCGCCGAGGACGTGCGTATACAGCAGTACGGCGACACGGCCGTCGTCGCCTTCCGTCTGGTCGGCACGACCGCCCGCGGCGGGACGACCGAGGTCTCGAAGTTTCTGAACACGGGCACCTTCCTCAGGCGCGGCGGGAAGTGGCAGGCGGTCAGTTGGCAGGCGACCAAGCTGCCGCGCGCGGAGGAGGAGGTTAAGAAAGAGGTCGCCGCCGCCGAGGCGGCCGTCCATCAAGCCATGCTCGCGGGTGACGTGAAGAGACTTGAGTCGCTGCTCGACGAGACGTTCGTCTGGACGCACAGCGACGGCGCGCGACGGACGCGGCAGCAGTTGCTCGAACAGCTCGGATCGGGGCAGTTGAAATACACAAAGCTGGAGACCAACGGCGTGACCGTCAACGTCTACGGCGACGCGGCGGTCGTGCGCGGGGTCTCGCCGCGGCAGCGCTCCTCTTATCCCGGCGCAGAGGGTAAGGGCGACGCCGCCCCCCTCACGGTTTTTTACACTCTGACCTTCGTTAACAAAGGCGGGGCGTGGAAGGCCGTGGCGATGCATTCGAGCCGCACACCTTAACTATGAAGCGAAATATTTTCCGCAGGGACTTTCTCAAACAGGGCGCGCTGTCGGCCGCGGCGGCGCTCGTCGTGCCGGCGCGCGTGGGCGCAAGAATGCTCGGCGCGCAGGCGGCGCTCGGTCGGACGAGCGCGCCGCGCAAGGTTGTTGTTCTGGGCGGAGGGCTGGCGGGCCTTTCGGCGGGGTACGAGTTGACGAGAGCCGGGCACGACGTGAAGGTGCTCGAAGCGCAGGAGCGGCCGGGCGGGCGCGTGCTGACCCTGCGCGCTTTCGACGAAGGGCTGTACGGCGACGCGGGCGCGGCGCGCATCCCCGACAACCACGATTGGACGCTGCGTTACGTCAGGGAGTTCGGCCTGAAGCTCCTGCCCTTCTACCCCGACGCCGGTGTGTTTGCGAAGGTCAGGCGCGGGCGCCGCGAGGAGGTCGGCTGGGATGGGTTCGCCGAAGCGGTCGAGGACTACATCGGCATCGAGCTGGGCGAGACCGCGCGCTGGCACAAGATCGAGGGCGGCAACGACCTTTTGCCGCGCGCCTTCGCCGAGAAGCTCGCGGGCAAGGTCGTCTACGGCGCGGTTGTCTCGAAGGTGGAGCAGGACAGCACGGGAGCGCGCGTCACCTTCAAACGCGCAGGCGCGAACGAGACCCTGGCGGCCGACTACGTCGTCTGCGCGATTCCCTTCGCCGTGCTCAATCGCGTCGAGTTCGCGCCGCGCCTCTCCGAGCAAAAGACGCGCGTGCGCGACGAGATGACCTACGAGTTGGCCGCGCGTGCCTTCATGCAGACGCGCGTGCGCTTCTGGGAGCGTTCGCGTTTGAACGGCTTCGCGGCGATGGATTTGCCGGCTGAGTTCTGGCCCTCGACCTTCGGGCAGCCCGGCCGACGCGGCGTGCTACAGGCTTACGTGCGCCACTACACGGCGACCGACTGGGCGCAGAAGAACGAGGCGGGGCGACTGGACGCGGCGCTCGCGCTCACGGAGCAGGCGGTGCCCGGCGTCCGCGCCTCATACGAGCGCGGCACGGTGAAGTGCTGGGGCGAAGACCCTTGGGCAGGTTGCGCGTGGACGCATCCGTCCGGCCCGCAGCTCGTCGCCGTCAACGCGCCCGAGGGTCGCATACACTTCGCGGGCGAGCACACCTCCGTCTACGCCTCCTGGATGAACGGCGCGCTCGAATCCGGCAACCGCGCCGCGCGCGCCGTGAACGAGACGGCCGGGCGCGAGGCAAAAGTTTAGAACAGACGTTCGATAAGAGTGTTGTTGACCACCGTCCTTATCATCATCTCAATCCTTTTGAGCGTCGCCGCGTTGTGGGCGGCGCTCGTGCGCGCGCGTGCTTCGCGTCTTGAAGGCGCGCGCGAGGCGGGCGAGCTGCGCGCATGGCTCGGGCGCGAGCTGTCATCCATAGGCGAACGTCTGGAGTCGGAGCGGCAGAGGAACGAGCGCAACGAGGCGCGGCTCGACGCGCTGGCGGCCGCGCAGGAGGAAACGCGCCGAGAGAGCGAGGCCGTCGTCAACGAACGCGTGGCGCAACCTCTCGCCGCGGACGAGGTCGCGGACTCCGCGACGGCCGGGACGGACGCGCGCGACGATTCATCAACGGCGGAGGCGCAAGCAGAGCCCTCCGACGTGTACGCGGTCGCGCGTGCGATGGACGATTTCTTCAACGACACGACACACCCGCGTGAGCTGCTCGGGCACGAGGGCTTCCGGCGCGGCGTCGAACTCTCGCTCGGCGCGGACGCGACGACGCACGGGCTGCTCGCGCGCGCCGCGGAAGGTAACGCGCTCGTCGCGTGCATCTCGCTCGAAGCGCTGGCGCGGCGCGAGGGCGACGACGAGGCGGTCGTCGAGGGCGTGCTGCGCGACATCAACGCTTACTACTACTGGCCGCGCTTCTACGCGCTGCGCGCGCTCGCGGCGCACGCGGGCGCGCGCAACGTGCTCGCGCCGCTGCTCGTCCGTCTCAACTCGACCTGGCGCGAGCCGATGCCCTTGCAGGCGCTGCGCGAGTTCGTCGCCAAGGTCACCGACGACGACGACACGCTCAACCCGCGCGGCCTCACCGGCGCGGCCGACGCGCTCAAGCTCGGCCCGGAGCAGTGGGATGAGGTCTGCGCCACGCTCGACGCGATAGACGCGCAGCTCCCGGTCATGACGCGCGCGGGGCTTGCGCGGTGGCGGGGCTCGCGCCAGACGGCCGAGTTCGTCAAGTCCATCGGGCGCGTGTGGGAGGACGAGGGGCGCGAGGTCTTCATGCTCGACTCGGTGGCCGCGCGCGTCTCGGAACTGGAAGCGGCAATCAAACGAGAGCCCGCGCGGTCGGTGCTTCTCGTTGGCGAGTCGGGCGCGGGGAAGACGGCGCTCGTGCGCGCGCTCGCCGCGCGCCTGCGCGCGGACGACTGGCTCGTCATCGAGGCCGCGCCCGCCGAGGTGCTGGCCGGTCAAAGCTACATCGGCCAGATAGAGGAACGCGTGCAGGCCATCGTCCGGCAGATTCAGGGCAAGCGCGTCCTCTGGGTCATGCCGAACTTCCACGAGGCTCTGTGGGCCGGGCGCCACCGCTACAGCCCGACGGGCGTGCTCGACTTGCTGCTGCCGCACATCGAGAGCGGCGTCGTCCGCCTCATCGGCGAGGTGCCCGCGCGCGCCTTCGAACAGCTCGTGCGCCTGCGTCCCCGGCTGCGCACGGCGATGCAGACGTGCCGCGTCGCGCCGCTCTCCGACGAAGAGACGTTGGAGCTGGGACGCCGCTGGGCCGCGGATGAAGGTGATGCGGTCGGAACTTCCGGCCCCGCGCCTCGCGCCTCGGAGCGGACGCTGCGCGAGGCTTTGCAGCTCGCCAAGCAGTACCTTGACGATAAGGCCGCCCCCGGCAACCTCCTGCTCCTGCTCGAAGCGACCGGGCGCCGCCTGTTCGCCGAAGGGAGCGGGTCGGACGAGATAAGACTGGACGACCTGCTCGTCACGCTCTCGCAGTTGACGGGCCTGCCTGTGCAGATGCTCGACGAGCGCGAAGGGCTCGACCTCTCAGAGCTGCGCGCCTTCTTCGAGAAGCGCGTGCTCGGCCAGCCCGAGGCAGTTGATTGTTTGGTCGAGCGCGTCGCGATGATTAAGGCGGGGCTCACAGACCCGACGCGCCCGCAGGGCGTCTTCCTCTTCGTCGGGCCGACGGGCACGGGCAAGACCGAGATCGCGAAGACGCTCGCCGACTTCCTCTTCGGCTCGCCCGAGCGCATGCTCCGCCTCGACATGAGCGAGCTTCAGACGTGGGAGTCGCAGGGGCGCATCCTCGGCGAGACGGACGAGACGAGCGACAGCGCGGCCCTCGTCAACCAGATCCGCAAGCAGCCCTTCTCCGTCGTCCTCCTCGACGAGTTCGAGAAGGCGCACACTTCGGTGTGGGACCTGTTCCTCCAAGTCTTCGACGACGGGCGTCTCACAGACCGCCGGGGCAACACGGCCGACTTCCGCCACTCGGTCATCATCATGACCTCGAACCTCGGCGCGACGCTCCCGCACGGCGCGAGCGTGGGCTTCTCGCAGGAGCAGGCGCAGTTCGCCGCCGGGAGCGTCGAGCGCGCCGTCGGCCGCGCCTTCCGTCGCGAGTTCGTCAACCGCATCGACCGCGTCGTCGTCTTCCGACCTTTGGGCCGCGGCGTGATGCGCGACCTGCTGCGTAAGGAGCTGAACGACGTGCTCACGCGGCGCGGCCTGCGTACGCGGCAGTGGGCGGTCGAGTGGGATGAGTCGGCCGTCGAGTTTCTGCTTGAGAAGGGTTTTACGGCCGACCTCGGGGCACGCCCTTTGAAGCGCGCCGTCGAGCGCTACCTGCTCTCGCCGCTCGCGCTGACCATCGTCAACCACCAGTTCCCAGAGGGCGACCAGTTCCTCTTCGTCCGCTCCTCTGCGGACGGCAGCTCGCTCGACGTGCAGTTCGTAGACCCCGACGCGCCCGCCGAAGGAGAGACCGCGGCGGAAGAGGTTGACGAGTTCTCGTTCGACGAGGAGGCCGCGCGCGAGTTGCGTCTCGAAGGGGTCGCGCTAGACCCGAAGGGCACGCCCGAGGAGCTGCGGTTCCTGCAAGAGCAGTACGACGACGTTGCGGCGCGGGTCGAGGACGAGGCGTGGCGCGAGCGAAAAGAGAATGCTTTGCGCGAGATGCAGTCGGCCGACTTCTGGTCTTCGAGCGAGCGCTTCTCCGTGCTCGGCGCCGTCGAGTACATGGATCGCATCGAGGCCGGCTTGGACACCGCCGGCTCGCTCCTCGCGCGCCTGCGCGGTGACCGCAAACGGCTCCCTCCGGGCCTCGTCGCGCGCCTCGCCGAACAGCTCTACCTGCTCGACTCCGCCTGCCGCGGCATCGACGAGAATCAACCGCGCGACGCCTTCCTGCTCGTCACCGTCGCGCGCGAGCCCGGCGCCGACCGCGCGCGCAGCAACGACTTCGCGCGCACGCTCGCGCGCATGTACCGCCGCTGGGCCGAGCGCCGCCGGATGCGCATAGAGCTTCTCGAAGAGCACGACGGCGCGCGCTCGAACGGCGCGGGGGCGGAGGAGTACCGCGCGCTCTTCGCCGTCTCGGGCTACGCGGCCTACGTGATCCTGCGGCACGAGGCGGGCCTCCACGTGCTCGAAACGCCGCAGGACGAGAAGTCGTCCTTCCGTCGCGTGGTCGTCTCCGTCCGCGTCGTCGGCCAGCCCGAAGAGCCCCCGGGGCGCGGCGGCCGTGAAGCCCTGCGCGAACAGGCCGAGCGCGCGCTCTCGGCCGGAGAGCCTGCGCCGCAACAGCAGGTCGTCCGGCGCTACCGCGAGGAGCCCTCGCCGCTCGTCCGCGACTCGGCGCGCGGCTGGCGTACGGGAAAGTTGGAGCGCGTCCTCGACGGTGACTTCGACCTCATGGGATAAAGTAGGCAGGACGCCCGCGTTAACATCGTCGGAAGGCCAATCCAAAATTTTCGGTAGCGAATGTTAACTCGTCAACTGCCTACCGCCTACCGCCATTCACCTGCCTACTAGCGCCTGTTGCCTACTTTTTTACATCTTGCTTTCCGCACGGGTCGGGGTTAATCTGCCCTAACCCGTGCAGCGCCTCGGCCGCAACTTAGGCTCTTCATGGGTTTTCACACCGTACAGCACGACCGGCCCCGGTCGGTGAAGCGCACGCCCAGGCGTGCCGCACGTGATGGGGTCGTTTACGTCTCAGACAGTACCCAGCTCTCTCCCGCGAACGCCGGCCGGGCCGGCGTCAGAGCACCGACCTTAAGGGCGTGGCGCCGCCGCCGCCCACGTGTCGCGCAACGGCGCGGCATCCACCTTAACCCTTTAACCGGACTCGCGCGCCGCCCTTGCCCCAAACTACTCGATTCGCTAAAGCGCGGCGCGTAGACACCGGAATCAAAAGAGAGGAGGGATAGTCCTCACATGGACTTCTCGAACCGCCCCCAGGTTACGCAAGCGCGGGCCACGGCCGGCGCACCCGCTTCCCGCGACGAGGACGCGCTCCGACGTTGCTCCCTTTCAAACTCATTCTTAAAAGCCGGCGACTACGAAGGCGCCGTCGAAGCGCTCGAAGGCTTCTGGCGCGGCGCGTGCGAACGTCCCGCCGCTGAAGGCTTAGGCCCGCGTGCGGCCGCAGAGCTTCTGTTGCAGGCCGGGCGATTGACGAGCGCGCTCGGCGGCGTGCGACGCATCGAGGGCGCGCAGGAGGCCGCCAAGAATCTCATCAGCGAAGGCGCCGGCCTCTTCGAGCGGCTCGGCGACGCGCGCAAGGTCGCAGAGGCGCAAGCCGACCTCGGCCTCTGCTACTGGCGCGAGGGCGCATACGAGGAGGCGCGCGTCCTCCTGCGCGCGGCACTGGCGGCGCTCCCGCAGGACGACGCCGAGCAGAAGGCCGTCGTGCTCATCCGCCTCGCCATCGTCGAGAGGTCTTCGAATCGTCACGAGGCGGCGCTCGCGCTGCTCGACGAGGCCGCGCCGCTCGTCGATGACAGCGGTAACGACTTGCTCCGCGGTTGCTTCCATTGCGAGCGCGCCATCTCCTATCGCTTGCTCGGCAACACTGGCAACGTCGGGATGTTCGACCGCGCGTTCGTCGAGTACGCCGCCGCCAGCTATTACTACGAGCAGGTCGGGCACACCCACTATCAGGCGAACACCGAGAACAACCTCGCCCACCTCTTAAGCAACGCTGGCCGCTACGAGGAGGCGCACGAACACCTCGCGCGCGCCCGCGCTCTCTTAGTCTCACTCAAAGACGCCCACCACCTCGCGCAGTACGACGACACGCTGGCGCGCGTGCTCACGGCCGAGGGCAGGTTCGAGGAGGCCGAGGCCGCCGCCCGTTCGGCCGTGAGCGTGCTCGAAGCGGGGGACAGGCAGGCGCTTCTGGCCGAGGCGCTGACGACGCTCGGCATCGCGCAGGCGCGCGCGGGCAGGCACGAGGAGGCGCGACAGAGTCTCTCGCGCGCCGTCGAAGTCGGTGAGGCCGCGGGCGACCGCGCGGGCGCGGGGCTGGCCGCGCTCACGCTCACAGAGGAGTTGGGCGCACACCTCAGCCACGCGGAGTGGTGCGACGCTTTCTCGCGTGCGCACGAGACGCTCTATGACACGCGCAACCTCGACACGCTCTCGCGCCTGACCGCGTGCGCGCGGCACGCGATTGAGTCGTTCATGTCCTCGCAGGCGAACGGCGACGAGACGGAGGCGGGCACGTCCGAGGAGCGTTGGGAGGGCTTCTCTCTGAAGGCGGAAGTGATGCGTTACGAGGCGGAGCTGATCTCGCGCGCGCTGCGCGAAGCCGACGGCGTGGTCTCGCGCGCGGCGAAGCTGCTCGGCTTCAGGCACCACCAGACCTTCGTCGCGCTCCTCAACAACCGGCACAGAGGTCTGCTCGGCGAGCGTCGCCCGGTCGTCCCGCGCCGCCGCAGCCTCATCCGCCACCGCCGCCAGGCCCAACACGCAACGAGGAAAGCTTAGACACAGAGACGTGGAGGCACAGAGCTTAAGAAGGGTGAAGACAATCCTTCCTAAGCTCTGTGCCTCCGCGTCTCTGTGTCTAAACTTGTTAACGCAAGTCCGACAGGCGTGACTTGATGCGACGGAACTCTTCGGAGTCGCGCGCGCGCCTGGGCGTCTGTGTGAGCGTGGCGACGACTCTGTCGATCGCCTCGACGCGGCTGGCGGGGTCTGGGTGGTCGCTCGCGGCGGCGTCCTCGTGTTGGCCTGCGTCCTCGCGCTCGTTGAGGCGTTCGAAGAAGTTAGCCATGTCGCGCGGGTCGAAGCCGGCCTCGGCCAGAAGGCGCGCGCCCTCCGCGTCGGCCTGTAGCTCGGCCGCGCGGTTCGACCTCAGAAAGAACTTGTTCACGCCCGCGCCGCACGCCGCGGCCGTCATGCTCCAGAAGTCGCCCTGCCCGACGCCCGCGACCGTGTTGACGAAGTCAACGGCCGTCCGCGCGAGGTACGCGCGCGAAGCCTGCGTCGTGCCGTGACGCAGAGAGACGTGCGCGATCTCGTGCGCGAGCACGCCCGCCAACTCGCCCTCCGTGCGCGCGGCCTTGATGGCGCCCTCGTTGACGAAGACGTAGCCGCCCGGCAGCGCGAAGGCGTTGACCTCGGGCGATGCGACGACGACGAACTTGTAAGGGAACTTGTAGCCGGGGGCGCGCGCGGCGACGCGCTCGCCGAGTCGCTGGACGTAAGCCTCTGTGCGCTCGTCGCGGACGACGACCATCTGCCGCATGATCTCTTCGGCCGAAGCCTCGCCGAGTTGTATGTCCTGCTCGGGACTGAAGAGGTTGAAGCCAGTGGACGCGTGCGGCAGCGACGCACGGCACGCGCCGCCCGACAGCGCCCCCCCGCATGCCGCCTGCAACGTCAGCAGGGTTAATAAAACCCACCCCGTAACTTTGCTCGCCCGCATCAACCTCGAAGCCTCCCCAGACACTTGCAATCTCTATTCGCGCCCGCGCGTGTCATTTAATCTTTGCAAACAACGGGCCGCGGCGGCCCGCGCCCGCGTAAGCGCCACGGCGCACAGGCTTTTACGGCGCGCGCATGCAGGCAAGAGGTCGGCGCGTCTTGTAGTCAGACAGAAACGCCCGTGGCTTTAAATATCGAAACAGTACGTATCTCGAATGTGATTTGAAGGCGAGGCAAGGGAGATTGCCAACTTGACGACAATCGAACCGCAATCGTGTGGCAATCATTCAAGTGACACAGGGTCGGAAGCGGCACACGGCGCGCGGCCTTATCCTGCCGACGCTCGCGTCCGTGCGCGCAAGTTCAGTGCAGGAGACATTCATGAATAAGCAACTTTCAAAGAGACTTTTGAACGTCAATCTCAGGTGCTTCATGCTCGCGCTGCTCTTCCTCGCGGCGTGTGCTTCTTCGGCGCGCGCGCAGGGGAGCCCGTCCGGGTTGAAGAGGCGGGGAGCGGAACAGCAGCAGGCCGCACAGAACAGTAAAGACGACGATGACGATGATGACGACAAAACGTTAGCGCCGCCGGCTGCGGTTGACCCGGCGACCGTCCTGCGCCGGGCGCGCTTCGTCTTCGTCAACTCCGACTCGGCCTTCGTCAGCGGGCGCGAGGTCGAGGACTCTCTGCGTAAGCGCAAGGAGTTTCAGGCGTGGGGCATGGTCATCACACGCAGCGAGGCGCAGGCCGACCTCGTCATCGAGATTACGCGCAAGCCCCTCACGCGCCGCTTCACCTTCTCCGTCATCGACCCGCGCACGGCCGAGGTCGTCACCAGCGGCAACACCCGCTCCGTCCTCTTCGGCAAAAAAATCCCCAACAAGATCGCCGAGAAGTTCGCCAACCGCGTCAAGGTCTATCGTCCGTACCCTTGATTGCGGAATGGGGGGGGGGGGGGTGTGGGTTGGTTTTATATATTATGTGGTTATTAAGCCAAACAGCAAA
>CAXTSK010000049.1:0-2587 GCA_964246655.1 uncultured Pyrinomonadaceae bacterium | reverse complement strand
GAACTGATCTGTCTTTCAATCCGCAATCCGAAATCCGCATTCCGCAATCGCTAGGCGCTCACCGACGGCGCGACTTTGCCGGAGAAGTCGGAGGGCGTGTCATTGCCGCCCTCGGGCTTCGTAGAGAACTTCTCCGCCCAGCGCACGCGGCCCGTGATCTGCATCACGACGAAGAGCGTGAGGATGGAGCCTATCGTGACGGCGAGGCCGGTGAAGCCTTTGAAGAAGAAGGCGTAGGAGAACATCACGAGGTAGATGAACTGCGCGAGCCCCGCCTCGCGCGCCGCGAAGCGCGTCCCGACGACGAGCCGCAGGTAGCTGATGACGAGGAAGATCGAGACGACCGACGAAGCGGCGAACGCCGTGTGAATCGAGACGTGGTCAACCATGTACGCCAGCAGCAGGTGGAACGCGAAGAAGGCCGCCGCGAGGAAGAAGTAGTTCATCGGGTGCAGCTCGATCCCGCGCATCGTCGTGATGATGAACATCAGGAAGAAGAAGAAGAAGAGCGAGACCGGCGCGAAGAAGCTGATGCGCCCCGCGAGCGGCCCCGGCTGCAACTTCTCGGGCATCGCCATCCCGATCTGGAAGCCCGAGACGAGGTTCTTGTAGTTCCACTCAAGCTCCCAGCCGTCGTCCGTCTCGCTCTTCTCCGACGGCGACAGGGTGTTCTCGGGGAAGTCGATCTCCTTGAAGTTGGTTCGCATCCTCATGCGGAAGTCGCGCACCTGCGCCACGCTGACGCCGGTCTTCGCGTCGCCGCCGCCGAAGTTGTAGCGCCAGTCGTTCAAACCCTGCGAACGGTAAGCGATGTGCAGCGTCGCCGTCTCGCCCGGCTTGACCGCGGCCGTGCCCGTCGCCGAGTTGTTCTCGTTCGTGAGCGCGACGGGCGCGCCGTTGACCGTGAAGACGAGGTCGTCGTAGATGGCGCGCTCGGCCGGGAACTTCAAGTTGAAGGTCACCTTCTCCTGCTCGGTCGCGTTGCGGAAGACGTACGTGCCGTCGAAGCCGACCTTGTACGTGCTGTACCAGAGCAAGCCCTTCTGCCTGTGCTCAAGCCCGAGCGACACGTCCACGCGGCTCGACTCAAGCGGCAGCGTCTCGGTGACGGAGACCTTCTCCGTGAAGGTCTGCTTCTTACCATCCACCACGGTCTCGGTCGTCTTCGGCTCGGCGTGCTCGGCCGTGGCCGCGGGCGGCGACTGCGACTGCGGCGCGCCCCAGAGCGAAGTGACCTGGCCTTCGAGAACCTGATCCGAATCGTACGTGCGCGAGAAGACGGTCGCGCCCAAGACCATCCAGGCCGCGGACGCACACAGGAAGATGAACGCGATGGCTACGATGCGCTTCAACATGCCTTTCAAAGCTCCTCAGTTCAGACGTTAGTGACCGGCCTTGAATTAAACCCTACCGCGTGCCGCGCGGCAGCAGACCGACCCACGCCGCGCGCCTGTGGCTCCCCACGTCGGGGAATGAGCCCCGCCCGAAGAAGACGTGGCGCGCAAGCTGATGGAAAGGCGCGCGCCTCATCAGCGCGCAGCCCGCCTCGATAAGCAGAGGGCTTCTGACGGAAGAGAGCGTCCTTCTCATCCACAGCCGCGAGACGAAGCGCGAGCGGAAACGCGCGCCCGAGTAGCGCGCGAGCGCCGACGCGTTGCTCGTCTTGAGATAGTCCGCGATGACTTCGGCCGCGAGCCCCGACAGGCGCATGCAAGGGTCGAGCCCGCCCGCCGTCAGCGGCGAGACCGCGCCCGCCGCGTCGCCGACGAGCAGCCCGCGCGCGCACGCGATGCGCTTCAGCACGCCGCCCACGGGGATGCGCCCGCCGCGGCGCTCGACTTTGCGTGCGCGCGTGAAGTCGAACGTGCGCGACATCTCGGCACGAAACTCTTCGAGCGCGCGCGCCGGGTCGAAGCGGTCGGCGTAGCCGCCCACGCCGACGTGCGTCTCCTCGCCATCGCACACGACCCACGCGAGGTAGCCGGGCGCGAGCCGCGGGTCGAGGAAGCAGTGGAAGCAAGGCTCGCTCGCCGTCGCCACGCCGCGCAGCACGTCCTCGACGCCGACGATCCACTCGCGGTTCTCGTCGAGCCCGAGGTCTCGCGCCACGCGCGAGCGCGCGCCGTCGGCCCCGACCACGAACCGCGCCTTGACTCTTCTCTCCACGCCCGCGCGTTCGAGCAGCACCGTCGAACCGCCGGAAGCATCGTCGTCAAACTCCAATCCCGCGTAACGCGTCGCGGGCGACCAGACGGCGCGCGCGTCGATGCACTCTTCGAGCACACGCGCGTAGAGCCGCCCCATGCGGCCGAGGCGGAACTCCTCGTGCTCGCTCTCCAAATCCTGCCAGCGTCGCGACGGCGAGTAGAGCCTGACCCTTCTCACCGCAGGCCCGAGGCAGTCGCGCGGCAGGTCGAAGTCTTCGAGCGTGCGGCGGACGAAGATGCCCGTCGTGTGCACCGAGTCTTCGAGCGAATTCTTCCTGTCGGCCAAAAGCACCCGCGCGCCGCCGCGCGCGAGCAGCTTCGTCACCTGGCGCCGCGCCCGGGCGGGGGGGGCGGGGGGGGCGGGGGTGGGGGGGGGGGGG
>CAXTSK010000048.1:0-16541 GCA_964246655.1 uncultured Pyrinomonadaceae bacterium | reverse complement strand
CGACGTAGACGCTGCGGGCGACGCGGCGCAGCAGCTCGCCGAAGAGGAACTTGCCGTCTGACTTGATCGGGATCGCAACCCCTGCGTTTCCGTTAACGAGGCCGACGCCGAAGAAGTCATAGAGGACGTGCCCGCGCCCCACGGCCGCCGTCAGGCGGTAGCGATCTTGCTTCAGGTAAAGTTTGCCGCCGCCGCCGAAGCCCTTGCTCCCGTTGCTCGTAAAGAAGCCGCCGAGGAACACGGCCGAAGGGGGCGAGACGTGGTCGTCAGGGTTGAGCTGAAAGATGTAGCCGACGCCCAACTCCAGCCCCGCCCCGATGGCCGGGCTGTGCATAGGGATCGGCGCGAAGACGATCTCCCCGCGCCGCTGCTTCTTCTTCGGTTGCGCCTTTGAGCCGGAGCCGTCGGCCGGGGTCGGCTCCGGAACGGGTTGGGCGGCGCCCAACTGCTGGTGCCCGGGCTTCGTCTCGACCGGCGGTGGCCCCAGACGGATGCGCCGCGTCTTTTCTTCCTGAGTCTTGGGCTGCTGTGCGGTCGTGTCCTGCGCGCTGTGGGCATCGTCCTTGTCTTGGGCGCGAGCCGTCGAACACACAACACCTGAGAGCGCCGCCAGCAGTAAGAGCGAGGCGCATGACCAAAAGAAACTGTGTTGTCGGCGCATGCACTCATCCCTTCAGCAACCGTAGACAGCGGCGGCCATTTCATCCAGCGCGTATGACCGCCGCTGTCGTGCCGGCTGCCGGGCGTTAGGTCTTCGGCATCAACTGCTCGACCACCTGGTCGATGGTGAAGCTTGCGGCTTTGGCGCGCGGCGGGAACTCCTTGAAGCTCTCAAGCCACTTGCCGACAAATGCCGACGCCGAGATCATCAGGAAGTCGTGATCGACGAACCAGGTGTTGTAGAAGAAGTCGCTCTCTTCCCCGCGCTCGAACGGGTCGGAGCGCAGGTCGAAAAATTTCGGGATGCGCAGGGCCGAGAAGGGCTCGCGCCAGACGGCTAGGCCCTTGTTACGTTGTTCGCTGAAGACGATTTTGTATCGCCTGATGCGCATCGCCAGCAGGTCGCCGTCGTCGCTCCAGTAGATGAAGCCTTCGCGCGGCGATTCTTCCTCCTTGCCCGAAAGGAAGGGCAGGAGGTTGACCCCGTCGAGATGGACTTTGTAGGACTTGTCGCCGATCTGGTAGCCCTTCTTGACCTTCTCGACGAGGTCGGGCTCGCCGTTCGCGGCCGCGAAGGTCGGGATGAAGTCTTGCAGCGAGCAGATGTCGTTGATGACGCGGCCGGGCTCGATCACACCGGGCCAGCGCATGACGCAGGGCACGCGCCAGCCGCCTTCCCAGTTGGTATCCTTCTCGCCGCGAAACGGAGTCGCGCCGCCGTCAGGCCAGCTCAACACTTCGGCGCCGTTGTCGGTGGTGAAGACCACGATGGTATTGTCGGCGACGCCCAGCTCCTCAAGCTTGTCGAGCAATTGGCCGACATAGCCGTCGAGTTCCACCATGCCGTCCGGATAGAGGCCGAGCCCGGTCACGCCCTGCGACGCCGGCTTGAGATGCGTCCAGACGTGCATGCGCGTCGTGTTCATGTAGCAGAACCACGGCGTGCCCTCCTTGGTTTTGCGCTCCATGAAATCGAGCGCGTCGGCGATGAACTCCTCATCGACCGTCTCCATGCGCTTCTTGGTCAGCGGGCCGGTGTTCTCGATCTTCTGCTTGCCGACCCTGCCGAACTGTTCGTCTTCGGTGGGGTCGTCCTCGTCGGTAGCCTTACACTTGAGCACGCCGCGTGGGCCGAACCTTTTCAGGAAGGCCGGGTCTTTCGGATAGTCCGGCGCCTCCGGCGATTCCTCTGCGTTGAGGTGGTAGAGGTTGCCGAAGAACTCGTCGAAGCCGTGCACCGTGGGCAGGTGCTCGTTGCGGTCGCCGAGGTGGTTCTTACCGAACTGGCCGGTGGCGTAGCCGAAGCCTTTGAGGAATTCCGCCACCGTCGGGTCTTCAAAGCTCAACCCGAGTTTCGCGCCGGGCATACCGACCTTGGTCAGCCCGGTGCGGATCGGCGACTGTCCCGTGATGAAGGCGGCGCGGCCGGCGGTGCAGCTTTGCTGCCCATAGAAGTCGGTGAACATCGCGCCCTCCTTCGCGATGCGGTCGATGTTGGGCGTGCGGTAGCCCATGATGCCGTGGTTGTAACAACTGACATTGAACCAGCCGATGTCGTCGCTCATGATGAACAGGATGTTCGGTTTATCCGCTGCCATATCTCCTCCTCTGAAGATTGATCGGTTTATCTGAAAGCCGCTCCGTGAACGGCGTTAATGGAACGGCCCCAGCCGGGTCAGCATGCTGAAGATGGCGACCAGCCCGAGCAGTAAGAGCAGCGACGCCGTAATGAGCGTGACCGAAATGGGGAACGCGAGTTCTCCTTTCACAAGGCCCTGCTCCACCATGTCGGCGCGCTCGTGGCGCAGCTCCTTCATGAACCGGAGGTGGTTCACGATCCCGAGCACCAGAATGCCGACGCCCAGAAACACCAGCGACAGTCCGAAGTTTCGCGCCGCGTTGACCGGCACCACCTCGCTCGCCGACTGGTGCAGCGAGCGGAAGACCTGAAAGATGGTGAAGCCGAAGCTAATCAGCGAGAGCGACGTGCGCACGACCGACATCAACGTGCGGTCGGCGCTCATGCGCGTCCGCTGGAACGACAGCCCGGTGCGGCGTTGCGACAGGTCGAACGACTTCTCCTCCAGTGCAGAGGACGGCCCCCCAGCTGTTTCAACTGTTCCTGTCATGGCTGTCGCTCTTCGTTACGTCGCTGTGTAGCAGCTCAGGTTCGAGATGCCGATGTCGTCGCCCCAGATGACGAGGATGTTCGGCCTGCCCTGTTCAGCGTTCTGCCCGCCGGATGTCTTCTTACTAGCTCATGTTACGCAGAACAGAAGACCTTGCTAAACTTGACCGATGAGCAAGTCCATGCTGGACATCTACACGGATTACCTAATCTGTTCGTTCGGGCAAGCCTCCGCAACCGGACTGGCCCGCTTGCTCTCGAATGAGATCAGTCATGATGCCGTGACCCGCTTTCTGTCGGCGGAGCCAAAGACTTCCGCCGCTTTGTGGCAGGTCGTCAAGCCGTTGGTCCGCAAAGTTGAGCGAGATGACGGCGTTATCATCATTGACGACTCGATTGAAGAGAAGCCCTCGACGGATGAGAACGAACTTGTTTCATGGCACTACGACCACTCCAAAGACCGCACCGTCAAAGGCATTAACTTTCTCACTGCGCTCTATCACGCATCGGAAGTCTCGTTGCCCGTGGCTTTCGACCTCGTCACTAAAGAAGTGGAATATTTCGACCCGAAGCGGCGGAAACAGCGGCGCAAGAGCGCGCTGACAAAGAATGACCGCTACCGGATGCTGCTCCGAGTCGCCGCACATAATCAGGTGCGGTTCACCTATGTCCTCAATGACGTGTGGTTCGCCTCATCCGAGAACATGAGATTCGTTAAGCATCAGTTACAGAAAGAGTTCATCATGCCGCTCAAAGAGAACCGCAAGGTGGCTGTGAGCGGCGACGAGAAGAAACATGGTCGATACGTGGCAGTCTCCACGCTTGAGTTGGAAGCCGAGGCAACCCGACACGTCTGGCTCGAAGGAGTGGACTTCCCGCTCTCTTTGACTAAAGAGGTCTTCACGAACGAAGACGGCTCTCAGGGCGTGCGCTATCTGGTCTCAAGCGATTTGACGCTCGACTTCGACCGACTCACGAAACTCTATCAAAGAAGATGGAGCATCGAGGTCTATCACAAATCCCTGAAGCAGAATGCCAGTTTGGAGAAGTCGCCGACCCGCACCACCACGACCCAACGCAACCACCTGTTTGCGTCCCTGTGCGCATACATCAAACTGGAAGCCTTGAAGCTCAAGTCTGGCGTCGGACACTTCACGATCAAGTCAAAGATCTATTTATCTGAAGCGTGCGCGTAATTCTAAGTCGCTTTTTCTCAGCAATTTCGCCGTTTTGCCTGTATAGGGTGAAAGGGCGATTTGGAAATTCTGACAAGCGTCGTGAAATGTCCTGAAAACAAGCGATTCTCGCATTCTGAATTACGCGCACGCTTCATTTATCTGCGTTGAAGGCAGCTTATGCTGAAGTTGTCAAACTCAATACGCAGCCTCTCGCTGCGTAACATGAGTTACTAGAGTTCTTTTTCTCAGCCATGCCCGTTTCCTTCCTTTGTGCGTGCTTGTCCGGTCTGCCTAAAAAATCATCTCCAGCCGCATGCCCGGAATGACGGCGGTGTCCGCCGCGCGCCGCACGGGTCGGACGATCTGGAGGTCGCCCGTCAGCCTGAGCCAGGGGGTGAGGTGGAGGTTGTAGAACGCTTCGACCCCGTGCTCGGCTTGCAGGCGCCCGCCGAGCCCGACGAAGTCGAGGTTGTCTTTCAGGACGCTGCTCAGGTTGGTGTACTCGTACGCGAGTCCGAACTCGTCCTGCGGCCTGAGCTTGAAGAGCCCGTTGCCGCCGAGGCCAAGGCTCAGGAATCTCGTGATCGGGCTGGTGTCCTTGTCGGCGAAAGAGAGCTGCGTGTAGAACCCCCAGCCGTCCCGCCGCCCCCGCTCGACGAGGTACTGCCGGAAGACGTAGTTGAACGACCAGGACCCGCGCTTCGGCTCGACCGGGTTGACGGGCGGGCCGGGGATGACGATCTGCTTGATCGCGTCGAACGGCGTGTATTTTTTGGTCGTGATGGCGAAGCCGAAAGAGTGCTTGCCCGTCTTGCCGAAGTACTTCACGGGGAAGTTAATGCCCGGCGAGAAGGTGATGCCGTCCTTCAGCAGCTTGTCTACGCCGGGCTCGACCGAGTAGTCGTTGGGGTCCATCGCCGCGAAGGTGATGAACGGCTCCCCGTGGCGGACGTAGGCGAAGGTCGCCGCGTTGGTGATGAGCGGCACCTGACGCAGGACGGTCAGGGGGCCGATCTGTGCGACGTTGAAGAAGCGCTCCGTGCCGCCGCCCGCGAAGAAATCTTCGTCGGCCAAATCCAACAGGTTAAATCGCCCCACGCTGACGGCGATTAAGTTCCCTTTCTTCAAGTCGAGGGGAAATATCCTGGTGACGTTCGCCGCGGTCACGGAGAAGACCGTGTTGTCGGCGCCGGGGAGGATGGCCGCGGTGTTGACGAAGTTGATGGCCCCGGTGCCGCCCACCGGCGGCCCGCCGAAACGCGTCTCGGTCTGAATCTGCGCGTGCCAGTTCTCCCAGCCCGCGAGCTTGCCGAAGTCGAACTCGAAATTCGTCTGGAAGACGCCGTTGTACTCGCTGCTTTTGCGCAGTCCGCCCGAGACCACGCCCTGGTAAAATTGTGTGAGCTTGAACTCCAACTCGACGCCCTTCTTCTTCCATCGCGAGCGCGTCCCGCCCCAGTCGCCGGTCAACTCCTCCTGATGCCAGAAGTCAGGCTCGGGCTCGGGCGTGGGTTTCACCGCCGTCGCTTGGGCCGTGGTCTCCGTCGCGCCCGCCGCCTTATCGGCGGCCGCCTTGCCCGTCGCGGCCACGGGCGACGGCGTGGGCTCCTGTCCGCAGACCTCGACGCAGAACACTGACAGGGCCGCTAAGCAGATGGCCGCGACGACCGATTTGGTCTTGACGTTCATTTCAACCTCGCCGTCAAAGCAGCCGCCGACTCATTTCTGAAACGGGTAGATGACCTTCCAGCTTCGTTTCATGTCCACCACGACCCAGCCGCGCGCGGCCGCCTCGTCGAGCGCCTTGTCGAGCCGGCCGATGTGGGACTGGCGGTCGTAGGCCCACTCGCGCTCGGCGTCGGTGTGGCGGACGATGAGCCCGAAGCGCGGCCCCGCGCCCGCGGTCGTCCACTGGAGCATCTGGAGGTCGCCGTCGGAGTTGCCGAAGGCGGCGACGGGGCGGCGACCGATGAATTTGTTGATGCCGACGGGCTTGCCGGGGCCGTCGTCGATGAACTCGATCTTCGGCTCGCGCACGAGCGCGAACTTACCGTCCGCTCCAGCTTGAAACTGTGTGACGAAGGTCATGCCGACCACCTGCTCGGGCGGGATGCCGTAGACGCGCTCGACGAAGACGCGCATGAACTCGACCTCGCCGCCCGAGACGATGAAGGTCTTGAACCCGTTCGCGCGCAGGTAAGCGAGGAGTTCGAGCATCGGCTGGAAGACCAGCTCTGTGTACGGCCGCTTGAAGCGTGGGTGGCGTGCCGTCTTGAGCCAGTCCGCAACTGTCGCGGCGAACTCGTCGGTCGTCATCCCACTGTGTGTCGCCATCAACAGTTCGACGAGACCCTTCTCGCCCGACGCGGCGAGCGCTCTGGTGTCGCCGTCGAGCACGGCCTTGAACGGCTGCTGTGTCTTCCACTCGGGGTGTTGCGGGGCCAGCGCCTTCACGCGGTCGAGCGCGAACTGGAACTGGAAGTAGAGCGGCTGCTCCGACCAGAGCGTCCCGTCGTTGTCGAACGTGGCAATACGGTCTTTGACGGGCACGAAGTCCGGCCCGCCCTCTTTCGTCACGCGATTGACGAAGGCGACGATGGCGCGCTTCTCCGCGCCGTCGTTCCACGAAGGCAGGGGGTCGCTCTGCGCGCGCGCGCGTGGCGCGGCGGCGAGCATCGACACGAGCAGAAGTGTGAGCGCCGCGGTTCGAGATGTACGTAACGGTCTGTTAATCATATGCACCTCACCTCCGCCCGGAATCTCGTGCAGCGGCTTTTGATTTCGGGGCCGCGGCCGCATCCCCGCGCCGCCAGTGCCGCGCGAGCCGGTTGGCGGGGCCGCGCATCAGGAGGTACGGCAGGAAGGCCAGGATGAGTGCCACGAGCAGCGCCTCCAGGGGATAGAACCAGCGGAAGACGATGAACTGGTAGATCACGTCCATGACGACGCCGAGGACTAAGACTCTGCCCACCGCCTTGAAGCCTTCGAGCAGCAGCGGGTGACGTTGCGCCGGGTCATTGATGAGCGTGCGGAAGTAAGGAGGCCGGTTCTCCCGCGCGTCCTTTCTCCCGTCGCGTACGGCGAAGATGAGGGCCATCACCGGCTGCAAGATGAGCCGGAACGTCATCGGCCCCGAGACGCGCCCCATCAAGTCCGTCCATACCCGGGTGAGCCAGTCTTCCATCGTCGGTCTCCTTCCTTGACCGCCGTGAGCCCGACCTGTGGCCCGCCCCGTTAAAGTTTGCGGACGCCCATGAGCTTCACCGGGCTGACGCCGTAGTTCTCAATCTCCAGCTTATTGCCGTCGATGACCTTGACCTTCGCCGCGTAGATCATCTGGCCCTCGCCCTCCTCCTTGTCCTTCTTCGTCTTGAGGTCGAGGATGATGATGCCGAACTTGTAGTCCTGCGACGTGGACGCGAAGTAGGCTTCGAGGAAGCCGATGGGGCGGTCGGTCACGGCCGAGACGCGGCGGCCGTTCTTGGTCGGGCGCGAGCGGATGAACTTCAGGTCATAGAAGCCGACGTGCCCCGACAGCTCGATCTTCCCCTTCGACTCCATGTGCTCCAGCGCCTTCAAAACCGCGTCGGAGCCGCCGTCGAGGAGCGTGCGGGCGAGAAGTTGGGCCTCGTCGTCTGACGAGTAGTCTTTGACATATAAGTCCACATTGGCCGTGCGCCCCGCGCCGATCATGCGGCGACCTGCGCCCGAGGGCAGGTAGGCCATGGCCGAGAACTGCTCGGTCTTCGGCTTCGGCCCCGTCTCCTGGGCCGGCGAAGGCACCGCGACGAGACCGCAGAACAGACAGCAGAGTAAAAGGCAGCAGGCGAGTAACCTGTTCGTCTTCATCTGAATCCTCCTTCAATAGTGCGCGCTCCCGGAGCAGCGCCCTCACACTCTCTTCAACGACTCTCTGTTCGGCTCACTTCACCTCTTCGAAGTCGCCCGGCTTCCATGAGCCGTCGAAGGCCGGAGTCTCGGGGCCGTAGATGCGGAAGTAGACGAACCAGCCTTTGCCGGGAGTCGTCTTGATCCACTGCTCCTCTGCGCCCGCCGGGGCTTCGGGGCCGAAGCGGAGTTCGACGGTGTCGCCCTCGCCCGCGTCCTTCAACTCGAAGAGCGAACGGAGCGCGGCGTGGCCTTGCCCGGAGTCGATCTCCGAGCGGGTCTCCGTGTCGTAGACGGTTACCGACCAGAACAGCTTGCCCGGCACGGGTTGGGGCACGACCAGCCGGTAGCTCTTGCCGCCGTCGAGATAGGCGCCCGTGGCGTCGCGCGTGCCGAGCCAATAGAGCGAGCCAGCGCCCGCCGTGCGACGGAACATCGCAGGGGATTCCACCTGTGCCTGATAGAACCATTTCTCGCGCGCCGTCAGGTCCATATAGGTCGGCGCGTCGAAGGTGCCGTTCTCGGGCCTAAGCGTCGCCCACTCCCATTGACGGTCGGGCCATGCGACGCGATCCGGCCGGCGGTCGGCGAATGACTGCACACGCATCTGCGCGTTCGCCGCCGCGGCGGCCCTCTCCAGGATGAACTTCATGCGAGCGTCCGGCGCGAAGGGCCGGCCCTTGACTATCCCGAGCGCCGCCAGCTCTCCGTAGTAAGGGCGGTACGCTTCGTATGCGGGCTCCTGCTCGATGATCTCGTGCAGCACTTGCCAGAACTTGAGGTTCGTCTCCCATTGCAGCGGGGTGAAGTCGCCCTCCTTGAGGCGCACCCAGGTCGGCTCCTTCCAGTCGGCCTTTCGGTTCAACGGATAGACCTTGACCGTCTTCATCAACTCATTGGCCGCCTCGTTGTCGCCGCCCGGCGGGATGGCGCGAATGAGAACCAGCACGCGGTTCATGGTCGAGCGCGCGGCGTGAAAGCCCTCGGGCACCTTCCGCGCGTATCCGGGCGGCAGGAAGAGATGCTTGCCGCCCTTGCCCGCATCCGGCCCCGGCAGCCCGAGGTCGGACACCCAACGCTGGTTGAGATCGTTGGCCGCGCCCATCAGCGGGCCGGGCGGTAGTTCGACGACCATCAGCCCCTCACTGAGGTCGAGCGGCAGGCCGGAATAGGGCGTGTCCGAGTTCGGCGTGAAGACGAGCTGAAAGGGCGTCCCCTCCAACAACGGGAAGACTTTATTGGGGATGGCGCCTTCCTCGATGTTGCCGCGCCACGTCCCTTCGAACGAGACGGTCGGGAAGAAGAACTTGTAAGCCTGCACCGCGCGGCAATAGTCGGCGTCCGTATAGGCCCTTTGCACGGTCTCATCGGTCGGATAGCCGCCCTTAAATTCATATCTGCTATCCGTCGTCCCCGTTTCGATTCTTTCAGTTTGTGCTTTCATCTCTGTCAGCCTTTTTCCTGTTGTCTTCAGTCGCGCGCCATCGTGGCGGCCATCGCGCGCTCCACGTCCACGTAGACATCGTCGGCGACATCGAAGACGACCTTGATGATTCGGCCGCCGGAGAACTCGAACTTCGGCTTGTACTCGCTGCTCACCGCGTCGCCGCCGTCGTAGCCGATGCATAAGCCCTCGCCGCAGAGCGCGTAGTGGCCGGACTGCGTTCGGAACTGACCCTCGGCCCCCACCTGTTCGTTGACGTAGAGCCTCATCCGCCCGTGCGACTCGCCGTATTGGCCCACGCTCTCCTTGACGAACTCGACGCCGACGACGTGCCTGCCGAGCGCAGGCGCCACGCAGGTGAGGCGTTGTTCCGGCGGGATGCCGAGGAAGTTGTAGACGAAGGTGAGCCTGCCCTCCTTCACGAACAGCGTGTAGCCGCCGAAGCGCGAACCTTGCGCGAAGATCACGCCCTGTGCATCGCCGGTGAGTTCGACCTCGGCGAGGATTTTGAACGAGACGCCGAGGGTGCGAGCCGCGGAGGCTTCGGGAACCTCGGTCGTACCCGGGTAGTAGACGTACCTCCCGCCCGCAGGCGCGGCGACCTTGTACTCAAGCTCCCTGAACGCCGCGAAGCCCAGGTCGTTGAGTGGGAGCACGTTGTACTTCTTCGCTTCGGCCAACCACAGGTCGGCTAATTCTTTGACCTTCTCGGGGTACTTGTCGGCGAGGTCTACGGCTTCGGCGCGGTCTTCGTCCACGTGAAAGAGCTGCCAGCGCTCCTTGTCGAAGTTGCCGGCATCCACAAACGGGCCGTGCTCGGTCGCCGCCTTCCAGCCCTTGTGCCAGATGCCCCGTGTGCTCAGCATCTCGTAGTACTGCGTCTCCTTGGTCGTCGGGGCGTCGGCGTCGTCGAACGAGTAGCGCATCGAGACACCGACCAGCGGTTGCTGCTTCACGCCGTCCACCACTTCGGGGAACTTCACGCCGCAGCAGTCGAGGATGGTCGGCACGATGTCGGTGCAATGGTGGTACTGGTCTCGCACCTCACCCTTCGCCTTGATGCCCTTCGGCCAGTGGATGACCAGAGGGTCGGCCGTCCCGCCCGCATAGGACGCGTAGCGTTTGAACATGCGGTAGGGTGTCGAGAAGGCCACGGCCCAGCCGGTGGGATAGTGGTTGTAGGTGTCCGGGGAACCGAGGCGGTCGATCATCGCCAGGTTCTGTTTGATGTCGTCGGGCCAACTGTTGAAGAACGTGTTCTCGTTGACCGAGCCGTTGGGGCTGCCTTCGCCCGAAGCGCCGTTGTCGGCGCAGTACAGGATCAGTGTGTTGTCGAGCTGGCCCGACTCCTCCAGGTAGTCGATCACACGACCTATCTGTACGTCGGTGTATTCCGAGAGCGCCGCGTAGACCTCCGCCATGCGGCTGAAGAGCTTCTTCTCATCCGCCGAGAGCGTGTCCCACGGGCGCACCAGATCGCCTTCCAGGCAGGAGCCCTCGGTCATGGGGTTGATGGGCGTGAGTTGTGTGCCCTCGGGCAGGATGCCGCGCTCGATCATTCGCTCTAGCACCCATTCGCGATAGGCTTCGTAGCCGTCGTCGAAGGCGCCTTTGTACTTGTCGATGTAGTCCTGCGGGGCGTGATGCGGGGCGTGGTTCGCGCCAGGGCAGTACCACATGTACCAGGGCTTGTCGGCTTGCGACTGTTTGGAGTCGCGGATGAAGTTGATCGCCTTGTCGGCGATGTCCTTTGAAAAGTGGTAGCCCTCTTCGGCTGAATAGGGCTGCTCGACCAAGTGATTGTCCTCGATGAGTTCGGGGAACCACTGATTGGTCTCGCCGCCGATGAAGCCGTAGAAGCGGTCGTAGCCCAGACCCAGCGGCCAGCGCTTGCGCGACGAGCCCATGTCGAAGGCATCGACCGGCACGTTGTGGTTCTTGCCGACCCAGAACGTGCTCCAGCCGGCGTCGCGCAGCACCGTCGCCATAGTCGCGATGTCGTCCGGGATGTGGCCGCTGTAGCCGGGGAATCCGATGGCCGATTCGGCTATCGAGCCGAACCCGTTCTGATGGTGGTTGCGCCCCGTCAGGAAGCAGGAGCGGGTCGGCGAGCAGACGGCCGTCGTGTGCCACTGCGAATAGGTGAGGCCGTTCTTCGCCAGCCGGTCGAGCGTCGGCATGTTGATGCGCCCGCCGTAGGGCGACCAGGCGGCACAGCCCGTGTCGTCGTACAGGATGACGAGCACGTTGGGCGCCCCCTCCGGGGCTTTCGTGGCGAGGAAGGCCGGCCAGTCCGGCTTCGAGTCGCGGATGTCGAGTTTTACGGTTCCTTTGAACTGCTTTCCTGAGCCGTTGCTTGCACGGTTACGACCGCCTGTTTTTTTCACCGCCATGCTCCTTTCTTCTTCGTCATCCCTTGTTCCGCTAGGACGTACTCCCGCTACCGTCGCCTGAAGCCGCCGCCGCGCAGTCTGCCGCCGCCGCGAAAGCTCCCGGCACGCTCGCGTCCGCCGAGCCCGCCGGAACGGTAGGTCTGGTTATCGCGGAGTCTTTGCGCGCCGTTGGCGCGTGCGTTCCGGTCGCGGTCGAGTTGGTCGAGCGTCGTGGAGCGTGTGCCGCTGCCCCCTTCGCCGAGCCTGCGTCCGGCCGATCCGCCGTTGCCTACGCCGCCACGTTGAGGGTTCTCAGCCGGCGACCAGCCGCCGTCGTTCCACTTCTGCCAGGAGCCGTCCTGCTTGCGGTAGACGTTGCCGTCGTGGCCGGCGTAGATGTCGCCGCCGCCGGTTCTCGCAAAGGTGCTGCTGCCGGCGGGGCCGCGCGTGTGGACGGCCGCGCCGCCTTCGCTGCCACGCGCGGCGGTCGTCCGTCTGCCGGTCTCGTAGTTGGTGACGTGCCCGGTCTGCGCCCAGCGGTCGCCGCGCTGCACGTAGCTTGAACCCCAGTTGCCGTAGATGTTCCCGCCCTGTCTCGTCGCGGCGTAGGTTCCCGTGCGCGGGTTCCAAGCCTGCGCGAAGCCGCGTGAACCGCCGTAAGGCCCGTAGACCGCGCCGCCGCGCGCGTAGGTGCCCGTGCGCGGGTTGTAGGCCGCCCAGCCGCCTGCGCCCCCATACGGTCCATAGACCGCCGCGCCGCGTCCGAACGTCCCGGTGTACGGGTTGTACCAGGCGGCTAATCCGTAGGTGGGTGGGTACCAGAAGTAGGCCGGGTAGAAGCCGCCGTACCAGACGTAAGGCGCGTAGTACCAGCCCGTCCCCCACACCGCGCATCCCCACGCGATCATCATCCCGGTGTACCCGGCGACGGCCGCGAACGTCACCCATTCGTCATCGTCGTCGTCATCCTTTTCGACCGTCACATAGGTGACGTGGTGGGCGGGCGAGCTGGCGGGTATCTCGTAAATCTCCTTCGGCACAGAGCCGGTAACCTCCCACGGCCCTTTCGCGCTCCGCGACATGAACCACACCCCTTGGAAGCACATGTAGTAGAGGTCGCCGAACTTAATGATGTCCTTGTCGGTGTTGACGGCGCGCGCGAGCGAGGTGCTTTCAATTGACTTGAACTCCGGCTCGCCCTGATAAGTGACCGCGGGCGCCTTCAGTTCCTTCCTATTCACGCGCGCGGTCTGCGGGACTTGGGCGAGGAGCACGGCGTCGGCGGCCTGGTCGGTGCCGGGCACGGAGGCGAGCACGCGCGAGCGCGGGTGCTCGACCGGGATGCGCTTGAACTCTTCCGGCAGCGAAGGCGTGGCGAAAGACCACGGGCCGTCGAGGGAAGGCGCGGAGAACCAGCGCCCGGCGACGAGGTAGTAGAAGAGTCCCTCGCGCCCCATGCGGAACAGGTCGCTCTCAGTGTTGCTGACCCACAGCAGAGAGGTGCCCGCGACGGCCGCGTAACGGGGCGGCCCCTTTAACAGAATCAACTCGGCGGGCTCGGTGCTGGTGAAGACGCGCGGCGCGGCGGCGGCCGAGAGCGCGCGGCCGGGCAGGTTGGCGCGCACGTCCTTCCAGTTATCGTCGGCCGGGAGTTTTGAGAAGCTTGCCGGCAGCTTCCCGGCCGGCGCCCACGGCCCTTCGAGGCTCGCCGCCTTGAGCCACGCGTTGTCGTCGCGCAGGTAGAGGGTCTTCGACGGCGTGTGCTCGAAGATGTCCCAGTTGGTGTTGACGGCGAACCTGAGGTCTACGTCCTTGACGAGGCTCCAGACCGGCTGGCCGTCGAAGTTGACGAGGACGGCCGGGCTGGTACTCTGGAAAATCTTCGGCGGGTCGGCCTTGAGCCCCGCGGCGTCGCCGGCCCGCGCGCAGAGCCGGCTCCCGGCGAGGGCGGCGCGCCCCCGGTCGGGGGGAAACCCGCGGGGGGAGTCCGGCATAGCCTGCGGCAAGTCGCCGACAAGCTTGTGTGACGCGTCGCGCGAAAGCGTGGAGAAGTTCGACTCGGTGAGCCGGAAGGGGCTGAAGTTGATGAGCCGCGCGTCGTGCGCGACGCGCGTGTCGGCCTCCATTTTGACCGTGCCGAGGGCGGGCTTCGTCGAGCCCGGCGCTTCGTAGGAGACGGCCGACCACGCCACCATGTGTTTCTGGTCGTCCCAACTCGCGCCCTGCGGCTGGTAGACGAGCGCGCGGCCGCCGTCCGCGAGCTGGTAGAGGCGCGGCCAGCCGCCGACAGCCGGCCGGGCCGAAGACGTGACCGCGGTTCCGACTCCCGTGCCTTGCGGAAGCCGGGCCTGTGCCGAGCCCGCGAAGAGCCCCGCGGGCATGACGAGTACGACGGACAGGAGCGACGTGGCCCACTTAAGAGACTTTCGCAGACTCATCTTTGCTCACTCCCTTGCACGGCGCATCAATGGATGACGATCCCGATGCTGAAGCGCAGGTTGTCCTGCCGCGTGTTCGGCAGGACGATGTTCTGCCCGGTCGTGACGCCCTGAATCTGCTGGTTGCCGCGGCGGATGATGTTCCAGTCGAGCTGCCCGAGGCGCGCGTCGATGCGCTTCGTCACCCGGAGGTCGGCCCCGCCGCCGACGGCCGCCGCGAAGCTCGTCTCGTTGACGTGAAAGTCGTTGATGCCGAAGACGGTCGGCAACTGCGGGCTGTCGATGTCTATCTTCTCGACGGCGAAGCCGACGAGGCCGTGCGCGAACGGCTTGAGGCGCGGGCCGTCCTTGAGGTTGTTTTTGAACTGCACGCCGAAGAGGTAGTTCTGCACCGTGGTATCGATGGTGCCGGCCGCGGCGTCGCGGCCCGGCCGGGCGGAGACGCTGAAGTTGTCCTCGCGCAGGTGCAGCGAGTAGTCGAACTTGACGCCGACGTACTTGTGGACGTTGTAGTTCACCGCGACGTTGAAGCCCTGCAAAGACTCCTTCTCGCCGAACACCTCGTTCACCGTTGCGTTGTTGGTGTTGCCGGCGGCGTTGTCGAAGTTCATGTACGAGTAGCCGCCGAAGAACTCCCACTTGTAGTAATCCTCCTGCGCCGCCGCGGCGGGTGCGCACGTGACGAGGAACGCGAACAGAAGAACGACTCTTTTCATTGCAAACTCTCCTCCCTTGATTCGTGTATGCTGACGTTCGTCAACGCTCGTCCCGCAACCCGACCTCGCGGACGGCGCCGAGGAGATCGTCGCTGCTGAACGGTTTGTGAAAGAAGCCGGCCGCGCCCGCGTGTAGCGCCTGCCTTCGCGCGCGCTCGTCCGGGTGCGCCGTGATGAAGATGATGGGGACGTGCCTCCCCTCATCTTTCAGTCGGCTTTGCAGGTCGAGGCCGCTCATTCCCGGCAGCCGTACGTCGAGGATGAGACAAGCCGAGTCGGGGAGATGCGCGGATCGCAGAAATTCTTCCGCCGAGTCATAAATGTCGGCTGCGAACCCGATTGACTCGAAGAGCATTTTCAAGGACTCACGGACTGACCTGTCGTCGTCAACGATCAAGATGAGCGGGGCGTCTGGCACGCTCACACTCCATTCCTCATGCTGCCATTCTTCAAATTCGGTTAGTCGATGTCGGCGCGAAGCTTGTTGCGGGCCGGAGGGTAGCGAGATTGGGGCGGGAAAGATATAGCACTTTAGTTTACTACTTTAGTGCTACGACGGCGGTGGGGGGCGTCCGCTTCCGGCAGGCCGACAGCCCGAGTTTATCGGCCATTCTGACGAGGTCGGCCATCGAGTCGGCGTGCATCTTCAGCATGACGTGGCCGCGGTGGATTTTGATGGTGCTCTCGCTCGCCGACAGCTCGACGGCGACCTGCTTGTTGAGGAGCCCGGCCGCCAGCAACGCCATCACCTCGCGCTCGCGCGGCGTCAGGCGCCCGTAACGACCGCGCAGGTCTGCGACCTCGTCGCGCGCGCGCCGCGCCGCGCGGTCGCGCTCGACCGCTTGCTCGACGGCGTCGAGCAGTTCCCAATCCCTGAAGGGCTTGGTGAGAAACTCGACCGCGCCGGCCTTCATCGCGCGCACCGACATGCGCACGTCGCCGTGCCCGGTGATGAAGACGACGGGGAGGTGAAGGCCGGCCGCAGCCAGCTCGCCGTGCAGGTCGAGGCCGGAGACTCCCGGCAGCTTCACGTCGAGCACCAGGCATCCGGCCGCGTCCGGCGACTCGTGCCGCAGGAGTTCCCCGGCCGACTCGAACGTCTCGACGTGAAACCCCGCGGCCCTCAGGAGCATCCCCAGGGCGCCGCGCACCGACGCGTCGTCGTCGAGGACGAATACCGTTGACTGCCTTTCCGCCGCCATGCCGTTCGACATTTACTCCGCAAGGGGATAACCGCAGGCTTCGCTTCCGGTGAGGAGAAGGCGCGCGAGAATCATAGGTTGAGGCGGAGGCGACTCACATCGGGTGTTTACTGTAATTTTCGGCAGGGTTAGGTGTAGTGGGCGGGGGCGGAGTTTCTCTGCTTATTGAATCGTGGGCAGGGTGAGTTGAAGGGTGACCCCGACCGAACCGTTCGACACGGCGCGGAGCCGCCCGCCGTGCGCCTCGATGATCATCCGGCTGATGGAGAGGCCGATGCCAAGCCCGCCCGGCTTCGTCGTGAAGAAGGGGTCGAAGATGCGTGAGGCGTCCTCAGGTGAGAGCCCCACGCCGGTGTCGCGCACCACGACGACCACGCGGTCGGGGCCGTCCGCGCGCGAGTCGATGAACAGCTCGCGCGCGCGGCCCGGCACGCGGCCGCGCGCCACGCCGCCCGTGAGCAGGCCGACCGCCTCCATCTTGTGCATCTGGCGCAGCCGCGCCTCGGCTTCCTGCC
>CAXTSK010000047.1:0-16655 GCA_964246655.1 uncultured Pyrinomonadaceae bacterium | reverse complement strand
CGCCTCCGTACTCGTCGCGCTCGCCGTTTCCTGCGCCTTGCGGCTGAGGTTGTCGGCCAAGCCGCCTCCCGCGATGATCAGCACGACTACCCCGCCGATGACGAGGATGAGGACGACAATCAGGATTTTGACGCCCGTGGACATGCCCTTCTTCGCGGGCGGCGGGGGCGCGGGGTTGTTGTAGTTCTGCATTTAGAAAAATCTCCTTTGGAGGGTTCTTCCGCGGTCGGGATTTCGGCGCGGGACTATATCACGACCCGGCGCAGGCGCGAAGAATTCTCGACCCGGGGACGTGTGCGGCGTGTCCCGAAATTCGCCGTCGGACGCCACCCGTCGAATTACTACTTGACGTAATACTTCATTTAGCTCATGCTCTGCGACAATACAAAAAAACGTACGTAGTCATACGTTTTTGCCCCAACTCGGATTTAAAGCTCCCTCTCCGTTTAATGACCCTCGGCCGTGAGTGCCCTGCCTCCACGGCCCGGAGGTCACCGGCATTTCGCATCAGTCGCACCTGCACGCCGTGTGCAGCGGGCAAGGGGCCAAGTTCTAACTTCCCCGGCATGCCCAGGCAAGTCACTTTGATTTCGCTCGCGACAGGAATTTCACTGAGCCGAAGAACCGGCTTGTTTTGAAGCCGGAACAATCCCGAACGAACCAGCCAAGGAGCTTTCATGGCAGCTAACTCCCCGTCTTTCCGTTCGTCGAGACTACTCCTTTGCGGAGGGCTCGTCGTTATCATCTTCATGTTACTGGCGGCGCCGGTGCTCCGCACGACTCAAGGCGCCGGGGCCGTCACGCAGAAGCCCGCCAAGCGCCCCGAGGTTCTCGTCTCGACGCCGGGCGGCGACGAGACTGGGGACGACCCGCTCCCCGCCCGGCGCAAGCCCACGGTCCAGGGCAAAGCGGCTCACTATCCCAACATGGACGTGCGCGTTAACGAGCGCGCGACGCTCGCACAGTTGGTCGCGTCGAAAACTGCGGTCAACGCGAAGCGGGCGCAAGCACAGGCGCAGTCGATTCAAGGCGAGGTCGCCCGCCTCAAGGCGGCCGTCCCCGGCCTCGACGCGAAGCTGTCACCTCTCACCGGCGCGGTGGAGGTGTTGCGTAACACGAGGGGCTCCCTGAGCGCCCCGGCCCCCGGACTCTCCGGGGTCGAGATTGTGCGCACCTTCGTCGGAGCCAACGGCGCGCTCTACGGCCTGTCGCGCGCCGACATCGCCACTCTCAACTTCCTCGGCGAAAGCGTGAGCCAGGGCAGCGGCCTGCGGATGGTGCGCGTCGAGCAGGTGGTGAACGGGCTGCCGGTCTTCCAGAGCGAGACCCGCTTCATCCTCGACGCCGACGGGCGGGTCTTCCGCTCCACCGGTCTGCTGATTCCCAACGCGACGGCGGCGGCCCCCGCTCTCGACGTGGCCCGACTGATCTCCGCACAGGAGGCTCTAGCGCACGCGATGGAGTCGGTCGGCATCGGCGTTGACGCCGGGCAGGCGAGCCTGGCCGAGACGAACGCGGAAGGCACCCGCACCAAGGTCATCGCCAACAACCAACACGTCACGGGCGAAGTGACGAGTAAGCTGGTCTACTTCCCCGTCGCGCCCGGCATCCTCGTCCCCGCGTGGTCGCAGGTCACCTTCACCGACGGCACGGGCGACTGGTACACGATTGTTGACGCGTCCACGGGCGCGCTCCTCTGGCGCAAGAACATCCGCGCCAACGTCTCGGCGCACGACGCGCGCTTCCGCGTCTACGTCCAGGCCGACGGCACGACGCCCGCCGACAGCCCCGCGCCGCTCTCGCCGACGACGGCGACCGTCGGCTCGAACACGCAGCCGCCCGGCATCGCCCCGACCATCGTCAGCATGCACACGGCGATGGCGCTCTTCAGCAACGTCAGCCAGAACGGCTGGATCGACGACTGCCCCGCCGGCGTCTGTACTGACGCGCAGACGCAGACCATCGGCAACAACGTCCACGCCTATCTCGATCGCGTCGGCGGCGCGGGCGCGGGCGGCGCCAACCAGCCCGACACCGCCGCCTCTTCCGTCCTCGACGGCAACGGCAAGCCTACCGGCAACCCCGACGCCAACAGCCGCAACCGCGACTTCCTCGGCACCACGCCGCGCGACTTCCAGACCAACTACCTGCCCCCGCCGCAGGGCGGCAACCCCGAGGCGGGACAG
Organism: uncultured Pyrinomonadaceae bacterium; assembly: GCA_964246655.1. Lineage (GTDB taxonomy): Bacteria > Acidobacteriota > Blastocatellia > Pyrinomonadales > Pyrinomonadaceae > QHXN01. The sequence continues at coordinate 14,469 of CAXTSK010000047.1, read as the reverse complement.
ACCCCGACAGGCAACGGCAACAACGGCACCCTCGCCGTTGACCAGTTCCGGCGCGGCATGCTGACGCAGCTCTTCTACGTCACCAACTGGTACCACGACCGCCTCTTCCAGCTCGGCTTTGACGAGGCGGCGGGCAACTTCCAGCAGCTTAACTTCAGCGGCCAGGGACTCGGTGCCGACCGCGTGCTCGCCGAGGGCCAGGACAACGCCGACACCGACAATGCCAACTTCTCCACGCCGCCCGACGGGCAATCGGGCCGCGCGCAGATGTTCCGCTTCATCGGCCCGACCGTTGACCGCGACGGCTCGCTCGACTCGGAGGTGCTGATTCACGAGTTGACGCACGGCACCTCGAACCGCCTTATCGGTAACGCGAACGGGCTCATCTGGGATCCGGGCGTCGGCATGGGCGAGGGCTGGAGCGACTTCTACGCGCTCTCGCTCCTCAACAACACGAACGCCGACGACCCCAACGGCAGTTACGCGAGCGGGGCCTACGCGACTTACAAGGCGTTCGGCATCACCACCTATACCGACAACTACGTCTACGGCATCCGCCGCTTCCCCTACTCGACCAACAACTCGGTCAACCCCCTGACGTGGGCGGACGTGGACGACTACACGAACAACCTCTCGGGCGGCATCGCACCTGACCCGCTCGGCAACAACATCGGCGGCGCGCAGGAGGTGCACAACACCGGCGAGGTCTGGTGCCTGACGCTGTGGGAAGTCCGCAGCCGCATCATCGCGGCCAACGCGGGCGACGTGCCGACCGGCAACCAGAAGATGCTTCAGATCGTCACCGACGCGATGAAGCTGACGCCGCTCAACCCCTCTTACGAGGACGCGCGCGACGCGCTGATCGACGCCGACTGCGCGACGAACGCCTGCGCCAACGAGCAGTCGATCTGGGACGGCTTCGCCGACCGCGGCCTCGGCTACGGCGCGCGCTCGTCCACGGCCTACGGCTTCGCGCCCATCGCCACGCACCAGGGCATCGTCGAGTCCTTCTCGGCGCCTTATCTCGACAAGACGACCGTGACGGTTGACGACAGCCTCGGCAACAACAACGGCTCCATCGACCCCGGCGAGTCCATCAAGCTCACCGTCACCCTGACGAACCCGTGGCGCAGCACGTCGAAGAACGTCGCCTCGGCCACGGCGACTTTGACCACCTCGACGGCGGGCGTCGTCATCAACGACAACAGCTCGACCTACCCGGCCATCGCCGCGCAGGGCAGCGCCGCGGGCGACACGTTCACTTTCACCGTGCCCCTGGCGGTGACCTGCGGCCAGTCGCTCAATTTCACCGTGACGCCCACCAGCTCGCTGGGGACGCACGCCATCCCGCTTTCGTTCCGCGTCGGCGCGCCCAGCGGCACGGCCGCGCCCGTCACCTACACGCGCACGCCCGCCAGCCCGCTGACGATTCAAGACCTGCGGCCGCGCGGCGTCATCGACTCGCAGACCATCACTGATGATTTCGAGATCGCCGACATCAACGTCCGCATCGACAGCATCGTGCACGCCTTCCCCGGCGACGTGACGTTCGGGTTCAAGGCGCCCAACGGCTACGGCGTGGACGTGGTCACCTTCATCGGCGGCGCGGTCGCCGGCGGCGGCGACGGCGACAACATCACCAACATGGTGCTGGACAATCAGGCCGTGGGCGACATTCTGCTCGCCACCAACGCGCAGGCGCCGTACACGGGGAGCTGGCTGCCCATCGCCAACTCGCCGAGCTGGCCCGTGTTGGGCTTCGGCCCGCAGGAGCCTGTCGGCGAGCTGAACAAGCTGAACGGGGCGAGCACGCTCGGTACCTGGCAAGTGCTGGCCTCCGACCAGGACGCGGGCATACCCGGCACGCTCAACAGCTGGTCGCTGATCGTCACGCCGCGGGCCTTCGCCTGCACGCCGTTCTTCGGGCCGCCGGCCACCGCCGGTCAGCTCAAGATCAGCGAGTTCCGCCTGCGCGGGCCGAGCGGCGCGAACGACGAGTTCGTCGAAATCTACAACGCCTCGGGCGCGGCTCACACCGTCTCGGCCTCTTCGGGCGCGGGCTACGGCGTGGTGGCCTCGGACGGCACTCTGCGCTGCACGATCCCGAACGGCACGGTCATTCCCGACCGCGGCCACTACCTCTGCACCAACAGCGCAGCCTATTCGCTCTCCGGCAACGCAACGGGCGACGCCACTTACGCGACCGACATCCCGGACAACGCGGGCATCGCGCTCTTCAACAGCACGACGACGTTTACGCTCGCCAACCGGCTCGACGCCGTCGGCTCCACGTCGGAGGCCAACACGCTCTACAAGGAAGGGACGGGCTATTCCGCGCTGACCCCGTTCTCGATTGACTACTCGTTCGAGCGTGACCAGTGCGGAAAGGGCGGCTCGATTACGGTCTTAGGGCCGTGCCCGACCGGAGGCTTGGTGAAGGACACGGACAACAACGCCGCGGACTTCTTCTTCGTAGACACCAACGGCACGTCGGCCGGCGCGGGCCAGCGGCTCGGCGCACCGGGGCCGGAGAACCTCGCGTCGCCCATCCTGCGCAACTCGTCGTTCGGAGGCCCGAACCTCGATTCGACGGTCTCCTCGTCGTCGCCGCCGAACCGTGTTCGTGACTTTACGAGCAATCCGGCGCAGAACTCGACCTTCGGCACGCTCGACTTCCGTAAGCGGATCGTCAACAACACGGGCGGGCCCGTCACGCGGCTGCGCTTCCGCGTCGTGGACATCACGACCTTCCCCGCGCCGTCGGGCTTCGCCGACCTACGTACACGGACCTCGACGCTGGTGGTCGTCTCGGGCATCAACGACGCGGCGACGTGCCTCGCCTCGAACGGCGTGGCGACGACACCTTGTACGGTCAACGTGCAGGGAACAACGTTGGAGCAGCCGCCCAGTCAGCCCAATGGCGGAGCGTTCAACTCGACGTTCTCGGCCGGGACGGTGACCTTGGGGACGCCGCTCGCGAACGGGGCTTCAATCAACGTCCACTTCCTGCTGGGCATCCAGCAGACCGGCACGTTCAAGTTCTTCTTCAACGTCGAGGCGCTGCCCTAGACCAATACTAACGACCCATCGGACGTGCGGTGGGCAAAGACGAAAGGGTGTGTAGACGGCGAGGGCCGTCTACACCCCCTTTCATTTTATTCAGCGCCCGCGCGTCGTTACTTGCCGGGCGGCGCGCGGGCAAGTTAAGTTCAGACCTCTCGTCGGGACTTCAGAACTTTTCGGGGGAAGGTATGGTCTGGCTCTACCTGCTCGTCTGTCTCGTGGCCGGCGCGCTGATGCCCTTGCAGGCGGGCGTCAACGCGCAGCTCGCGCGCTGGGTCGGCCACCCCGTGACGGCCTCGCTCGTCTCGTTCGCGGTGGGCACGCTCGCGCTCTTCGCCTACGCGGCCGGGACGCGCCCGCAGTTGCCGACGCTCTCGGCGCTCGCGTCGGCGCCGTGGTGGGTGTGGGTCGGCGGTCTCTTCGGCGCGGTCTTCGTGACGGCGGCGGCGGCCTTCGCCCCGCGGCTCGGCGCGGCCACCTTCATCTCGATCACCATCGCCGGCCAGGTGCTCGTCTCGATCCTGCTCGACCACTTCGGCGTCGTCGGCTTCGCCGCGCGCCCCGTCACAGCCCTCCGCCTCCTCGGCGCCCTCCTGCTCGTCGCGGGCGTGCTGCTGATACGGAAGTTCTAAAGCGTTATCTTGGATGAGAATTAACTACAGAGACACAGAGGCACGGCTTGAAGTCATCCCTCTCAAGCCGTGCCTTTGTGTCTCTGTGGTTAATCTCAGGAGAGACTTGAAAGGAATTCGCCGAGCACGTTCTGCGCGACGCGCGTGCGGTAGCGCGCCGTCGAGCGCACGTCGTCAATCGGCGTGACCTCGCGCGCGATTTCGTCCAGCGCGGCCCTCATCAAATCCCCGTCGAGCCTGCGCCCGCGCAGCATCTCCTCCGTCCGACGGCAGCGCAGCACGACCGGCGCGACACTCCCCAAAGCGACGCGCACCTCCGTCAACGATTCTCCCTCAACCTCGGCCAACGCCGCGAAGCAGACCTTCGAGATGGCCTGCGCCCGCCGCGTCCCGACCTTGCGGTAGAAGTGTCGCGCGCCCTCGCGCGGCTTCGGCAGAAGGACGGCCGCGATTAGCTCGTCAGCGCGCATCACGGTCTGCTTATAGCCCGTGTGGAACTCCGCGTACGGCACGCGCCGCGCGCCGTCGGCCGAGACCAGTTCCACCTCCGCCCCGTACGCCAACAACGCGGGCGGCGTGTCGGCCGCGGGGCTGGCGTTGGCGATGTTGCCGCCGACGGTGCCGCGGTTCTGGATGGCGATGCCGCCCGTCTCGCGCGCCGCCTGCCCCAGCATCGGGAAGAGCCGACTCAGCAACTCGCTCCGGCGCACGTCCGTGTACGTCGTCAGCGCGCCCACGCGCACGAAGCCGTCCGACTCCCCGACCCCGCGCAGCTCCTTCAGGTGCCGGATGCTGAAGAAACGCCTGTGCTCAAGCTTCCCCGCCTCCAACAGCACCATCAAGTCCGTCCCGCCCGCGAACGGCCGCCACACGCCCGGCCCCTCGCGCACCAAAGTCAACGCGTCAGCGAGCGTGCGCGGTACGTGCATTTCGTATGCTGGCAGGTACGCTCTCATCTCTCCTTCACCGCGTGGACGACTGCGTCGAAGATTTTTATGTAGCCGGTACAGCGGCAGAGGTTGCCGGCGAGCCCTTCGCGTATGTCCGCCTCGGTCGGGTCGGGTGTGTTCTTAAGTAAGTTGACGGCGGCGAGCACCATGCCCGGCGTGCAGATGCCGCACTGCGCGCCGCCACACTCGACCATCGCCTGCTGGACGGCGTGCAAACGTTCGCCGTCGGCGACACCCTCGACCGTCTGGATGTTCGCGCCCTCGACTTGCGCCGCCGGGACGAGACAACTGTTGACCAACTCGCCGTCTATCAACACCGAGCACGCGCCGCACTCGCCCTCGCCGCAGCCCTCCTTCGTCCCCGTCAAGGAGAGTTCTTCGCGCAGCACGTCGAGCAGACGCGCGAACGGGTAGGCGTCCAGCGTCGTCTCCACGCCGTTCACGTTGCAGCGGACTGAAATTTTACTCGGAGCTTCTGACATGTTTTACGTTGCCACGCCGACCGGCTCGCCGTCGAGCGCGTCCATGATGGCCTCGGGCGTGAGCGGGACGTGGTCGAACGCGTGGCCGGTCGCGTGCTCGATGGCGTTGAGGATGGCGGGAGCTGGGCCGTCCATCGGCAGCTCGCCGATGCCCTTCGCGCCGCCGGGGCCGCCCGCGTACGGGTTCTCAAAGAAGTGGACGCGGATGGACGAGATGTCTGCGGAGGTCGGGATGATGTAGTTCGTCATCTGCCCGTTCGCCATCCGCCCGTCGCGCCACACCACGTTCTCATAGAGCGACCAGCCGATGCCCTGCGCCACGCCGCCCTCGATCTGCCCCGCGGCCAAGACCGGATGGATGACCCGGCCCACCTCCTGCACGGCGACGAAGTCCTCGACGCGCGCCTCGTACGTCAGGGTGTCCACGCTCACCTCTGCGACGTAGACGGCCCACGCGTATGCGCCGTAGGCGTCGCCGCGGTAGTGCTCGTCGTCCCACTCGATGTCGCCGGGCTGTTGATACTGCACGTGCGTCTTGAGCGCGCCGTGCGTTTTGACGTACTCGGCGCACGCGCGCGCCCACTCGTCCTGCGTGAAGGAGTCGGAGATGAGCCCCGCGCCCTTCAGCGTCTCTTTAATCTGGAGCGCGGCCGTCTCGACGAGCTTGCCGACGATCATCGTCGTGCGCGAGGCGACCGTCGGGCCGCTGTTGGGCACGTCGGCCGTGTCGGGCTGGACGACCTCGACCGCGTCGTAATCAAGGCCCAGGGCGTCGGCCGCGATCTGCGCGAAGACGGTCTTCGTCCCCTGCCCGATCTCGGTGCTCGCCGCGAGCACCCTGAGCTGACCTTCCGCCGTCGCCTCGCAACCGACGATTGACTGAAGGTACTTCTCGCCCGAGCCCGTGAAGCCCGCGCCGTGCATGAAAGAGGCGAAGCCGATGCCGCGCTTGACGCGCGCGCCTTCGTTCTCGCGCGCGAAGCGCTCGCGCTTGGCTTGATAGTCGGTCAGCTCGAAGGCCCGGTCTAACAATCCCGGGAGGTCAACGTCCTCGCGGATGACCTGCCCCGTCGCGGTCGTCTCGCCTTTCGTGATGAAGTTGCGGCGGCGCAGTTCTTCGGGCGAAAGCTTGACCGCGGCCGCGACCTTATCGAGCTGACGTTCGAGCGCGAAGATACTCTGCGGCGCGCCGAAGCCGCGGAAGGCTCCGTGCGGCGGGACGTTCGTCGCGACGGCCTGCGAGCGTATGCGCACGTTCGGGCAGTTGTAAGGGCCGGCGGCGTGGATCGTCCCGCGCGAGAGCACGACCGAGGAGAGCGTGGCGTAGGCGCCGCCGTCCACGATGAAGTCTATCTCCATGCCGACGAGCTTCCCTTCGCGCGTGACGGCCGTGCGATGGCGCGTGCGCGAGGGGTGACGCTTGGTCGTGGCGACCATGTCCTCGGCGCGGTCGTAGACCATCTTCACGGGCCGCCCCGACTTCCACGCGAGCAGCGCGGCGTGACCCGCGATCATCGACGGGTACTCCTCCTTGCCGCCGAAGCCGCCGCCCGTCTCGGTCTGGATGACGCGGATTTTCTCCTCGGGCAGGTCGAAGAGTTTCACGAGCGCCTTGTGCACGTAGTAGGGACACTGCATCGAGCCGCGCACGACGACGCCGGTCGCGATGCTCGCCTCGGCGATGACGCCGTTCGTCTCGATGTAGAGCTGCTCCTGCGCGCCCGTGCGGTACTCGCCTTCGATGACGACGACATCAGGGTTGTCCCAGACTTCGTCAACGTTCCCCTTCTCCACGAGGAAGGTCTTGAAGACGTTGTCCTCGCCCCAGATGACCTCTTTCGGCGCGAGCGATTCTTCGATGGTGAAGACGGCGGGCAGCGGCTCTACCTCAATCCGGACGGCGCGGCGCGCCTCTTCGAGCAGGTACTTGTCCGGGTGCGCGAGCAGGAGGACGGGCTCCTCGGCGTGGTTGACGAACGCGTCCGCCAGGTAAGGCTGGTCGTTGAGGATGAGCGCGACGTAGTTGGCGCCGGGCACGTCGCGCGCGGTGACGATGGTGAACTCGTCCCAGGGGATGCCTTCGCCGAAGTGAATGTTCGTGATGCGGCCGCGCGCGGAGGGGCTACGCACGGTCACGCCGTGGAGCATGTCGGGGAACGAGAGGTCGTCCACGTACCGCGCCGCGCCCGTCACCTTCGCGCGCCCCTCCTTGCGCGGGACGGGTCTGCCGATGTTCTTGTCGGAGGTCATCAGGTTAGCTTGCCGGAGGCAGGGCAGATTGTAGCATTAATCGCCGCCCGCGCTGACTGTGTCTTCTGCGGGTGCGTCGGCGACCTCCTCTTCGCTCCCGGCGGCGCGACGGCGCGCGAAGGCTGCACGCACCTTGCGCGTGGTGTGGAAGGGATAGGCCAGGACGTTGCCGACGTGTTTGCGCCAGAAGGCCGTGCGGCCGATGTCGTCGAAGACGGAGTAGGCGACGGGCGTGACGAGCAATGTCAAAAGGAGCGAGAGCGACTGGCCGCCGATGACGACGACCGCAATCGAGCGGCGCTCCTCGGCGCCGGGGCCTGTGCCCAAAGCAAGGGGCAACATGCCGGCGACGAGCGCGAGCGTCGTCATCAGGATGGGGCGCAGGCGGTCGCGGTTCCCCTGGATAACGGCCTCGAAGCGCTCCATCCCCTTCGCACGCAGGTTGTTCATGTGGTCGATTTGCAGAATCGAGTTCTTCTTCACCACGCCGAACAGGACGAGGATGCCGAGCGCCGAGTAGAGGTTCAAAGTATCGCCCGTCAAATACTGCGAGAGCAGCGCGAAGGGGACGGCGAGCGGCAGGCTTAAGAGAATCGTGACCGGGTGAATCGTGCTCTCGAACTGCGACGCGAGGATCATGTACATGAAGATGATCGAGAGCAGGAACGCCCACAGGAACTCGGTGAACGTCCGCTCCAGCTCGCGCGCGCGGCCCGAGACGGCCGTCGTGTAGGCGGTCGGCATGTTCATCCGCGCGGACTCGGCGCGCAGCGCCTCGATGCGGTCGGCCAGCGCGAAGCCGGGCGTGACCGAGGCGCGCAGAGAGACTTGACGCTGGCGGTCGATGCGGTCGATGCGCGAGGGGCTGATGTCGCGGCGGATCTTGACGAGGTTGTCGAGGCGGATGAGCCCGCCGCGCGAGGAGGGCACGTAGAGCTGGCCGAGCGTGCGCGGGTCGTTGCGGTCGCGCTCGACGAGGCGGAGCTGCACGTCGTAAGCCTCGTTGACGGAGGCGTCGTGGTAGCGCGTCACCTCCTGGTCGCCGCCGACCATCACGCGCAGGGAGTTCGCCACGTCGGCCGTCGAGACGCCGAGCGAGGCGGCGCGCTCGCGGTCGATCTCGACGCGCAACTCGGGCTTGTTGAGCTTGAGCGTCGTGTCGGCGTCCACGATGCCGCCGAGCTTCGCCGAGCGATCGCGCAGCTCTTCGGCGAAAGCAGAGAGCTGTTCCAGCTCGGGGCCGCGGATGACGAAGTCGATGTCGAAGCGGCCGCCCGCGCCGAAGTTGAACGACTGCGCGTTGCGCACGCCGACGCGCATCGGCTGATACTTCTGAAGGCGCCGCCGCACCTCCTGCATCACGTCCTGCTGCGTGTAGTTGCCGCGGAAGGCGTGCAGCGGCGTGCCGTTCAGGAGTTCGTGCCAGAGGCGGCCGAAGGAAAGCGTGCGCTCCTCGTGCGGCGCGATGCGGATGTACATGTCGCCCTGCCCGACGCCGCCGAGGAAGCCGCCGCCCGCGGTGGCAAGGACGAGCCGGACGCCGGGCGTCTGCATGATGTCCTGCTCGATGGCCTGCATCGTCTCGTTCATCATGGGGAGGTTCGTCCCCTCCGGCGCCGTGACCGAGACCTCGAACTCCGCCTCGTCCACGTTCGACGGGATGAACTCCTGCTTGACCGCGCGGTAGAGAGGCACGCTCGAAGCGATGACGGCGAGCGCCAGCACCGAGACGGCCAGACGGTGTCGCATCGAGAAGGTGAGCAGCCGCGTGTAACCGCGGTCGATGTAGCTGTAGAAGCCCCCACGCGAGCCAGCCTTCGCTCCGACCTCATCTCCTTCATGATGCCCGCCGCCGTGCCCCGAAGCGTCCTCCGCGCGCAGCAGACGCGCCGACATCATCGGCGTCAGCGTGAAGGAGACGAGCAAAGAGACCATGATGGCGACGGCCGCCGTGATGCCGAACTGGTAGAGGAAGCGCCCCGAGATCGAGGACATGAAAGAGACCGGCAGGAAGATGACGACGAGCGACAACGTCGTCGCCAGCACGGCCAGCCCGATGTCGGCCGTCGCCTCGCGCGCCGCCTCCATCGCCGTCATGCGCTTCTCCTCGACGAAGCGGAAGATGTTTTCGAGGACGACGATGGCGTCGTCGATGACGACGCCGACCATCAGCACGAGCGCGAGCATCGTCACGCTGTTCAGGGTGAAGTCGAGCGCGCGCATCATGGCGAAGGTCGAGACGACCGACGCCGGGATGGCGACGGCCGCGATCAGCGTCGAGCGCCACGAGCGCATGAAGAAGAGCACGACGAGCGACGCGAGGATGCTCCCTAAAACGAGGTGGACGGTAATCTCGTGGAGCGCCGCCTCGATGTAGCGCGACTGGTCGCGGATGACCTCCGCCTTCACGTCCGACGGGAGTTGCCCCTCGACGCGCGCCAGAGCCTTCTTGATGCCCTGGATGACCTCGATGGTGTTGGCGCCCGACTGCCTTTGAATCTGGAGCGTCACGGTCGGCACGCCGTTCAGGCGCGCGAGCGAGCGCTGCTCCTTCGTGCTGTCCTCGACGCGCCCCACGTCGCGCAGGCGCACGGCCGAGCCGCCGAGGTTGGCGATGACGAGGTCGTTGAAGGCGCGCGGGTCTGTGACGCGCCCCATCGTGCGCAGCGTCAGCTCCTCGCGGTTGGTCGTGACGTTGCCGCCGGGGATGTCCGCGTTCTGCCGCCCGAGCGCCGTCTGCACGGCGGTGATGGGTATCTGGTAGGCTTCGAGCCGGTCGGCGTCCACCCAGACGTTGATGGCTCGGTCGAGGCCGCCGACGATCTGGACGGCGCCGACGCCGCCGACGCGCTCGAACTGCGGCCGGACGGTTTTGTCGGCCAACTCGGTCAGCTCGCGCAAGCTTCGCTCGCCGGTGAGCGCGATGGTGATGACGGGCGCGCTGTCGTTGTTGAACTTCTGGACGACGGGCGGGCGCTCGCGCGCCTCCTCGGGCAGTTGGCTGATGACGGTCGTGACGCGGTCGCGCACGTCCTGTGCTGCCGTGTCGAGGTCGCGGTCGAGCTTGAAAGTGGCGATGACGAACGAGACGCCGGGGGCGGAGACCGAGCGCAGTTCGTCAATGCCCTCGACGGTGTTGACGGCCTCCTCAATGGGCTGCGAGACGAGCGTCTCCACCTCCTCGGTCGCCGCGCCGGGCAAGGAGGTGCGGATGCTCACCGTCGGCAAATCGACCGACGGGAAGCGATCCACGCCGAGCCTGAAATAGCTCGCCGCGCCGACCACGACGAGCGAGAGCACGATCATCGCCGCGAAGACCGGCCGCCTGATACAGATTTCCGCGAGCTTTTGCATTGCTTAGTTCTTCTTCTGCTCGTCCGTCTTGAGTTTGCCCCTGATCCACTCGTGAACCGGCAGGCCCTTCGCCAGCGTCGGGTCGATGTTATAAGCCGCTTGGTAGTTCTCGGCCGCCGAGTCGAGTTTCCCCTTGAGCACTAAGAAGTCGCCGAGCAACTCGCGCAGCTTCGCGTCCTTCGAGTGGAGGGCGACGGCCGCGCCGATGTATTCCAGCCCCGCGTCGGTCATCTGCGGGCGGCCCAGCCAGCGGCCGCCGATATCGAGGAAAGTCTGGGCGCGCATCACGCCGTCGGGGTTCGACTCGTACGCGCGGCGGAAGTAGACCAGCGGCCGCTCGTACTCGCCCGCCACCGCCTTGAGCGCGGCACGCCCCTCGGGCGAGAGTTCCGAGAGGATGATGAAGTAGGCCCAGTTGAAGAGCAGATCGTCCGAGTAAGGGTAGAGGTCAACGCCGAGCCTGGCCGACTTCAAAGCAACCATCCCCGACTGTATCGGCTGGATTTGACCCGTGTAGTCGGGGTAGACCTCCGCGCCCGCGAAGTCCTTCCGGAGCCGCGCGCCGACCGCGTCGAAGTCCGTGTCGGGCGCGATGGTCAGGCGGCGCGTGTAGTCGTTCCACGTCCGCGCCCAGTCGGCGTCCCAGCGCGCGATGAGCTTCTCGAACTCGGGCGTGAAGCGCAGCGACTTCGGAACCTTCGCGTCTGACTTGTAGAGTCGCACGTAGTCCGCGAAGAAAGGTATCGCGCCCGACGCGTGGTACTTGTCGAACCCCGACGCGCCGTTCTTCTCCTTCAGACGTGCGGCGATGTACGAGCCGAGCTTGATGAGGTTGACGCCGCCCACAGGATGGCGCGCGTCGCGTACGCGCTTCGAGACGCCCGCGAAGTCTGTGCGCGCGGCTTCGCGCGAGACGTTGGAGTTGAAGAAGGCGAAGGCGTCGGCCAGTTTCTTCGCGTCCTGCGTCAGCGGTGCGTGGTGCTCCTCGAAGTGCAGGCCGCCGTAGTTGAACGCCGTATTGAGTGCGAGCGCGAGGGGCGCGTCCGCGCGCTCGTGCGTGAAGACCTGCGCTTCCCAGGACTCGCCGGTGACGAGTTCGTAGAGGCGGCGGACGTAGCGTTGCGTGGGCGCGAACTGTCGGTTGCAGGCCACGGCGACGCCGAGGTGCTTCTCGGGGAAGTAGTAGAGCAGCGTCTCAGTCCCCTTCTGGCTGCCGCCCGCGAAGATGGCGAAGCTGCCGTTGACGGGCTGCACCATCCAGCCGAGCGTGTAGTACGTGTCGCCGTCGCCCAGGCCGGTGTAGCGCCCCGACTTCGAAGTGAAGGGCTTCAACATCTCGTCGATCCACTTCGGCGAGACTATCTTCCCGGCCAAAGCCGCACGCGCCCAGCGCAGCAAGTCGGGCACCGTGCTCGTGAGCCCGCCGCCGCCGAAGCGCGAGCTGACGTTGATGAAGGGCGCGTTCTTGATCTCGCCGTTTATGAGTTCGTAGCCGCGCACGCGATTGGGGACGAGCGCGATCACGTCGTCCATCCCCGTGTCCTTCATGCCGGCGGGCGCGAAGAGGTTCTCGCGCAGGTACGCGTCGAAGGTCTGCCCCGAGACGTTCTCGACGGCCGCACCGAGCAGGTTGTAGCCGGCCGTCTGGTAGTCGAAGCGCATGCCCGTCTCGTACTGGATGGGGTACTTCGAGATGCGCGCCACGACCTCCTTCGTCGAGACCTGCTCCGGCCCAATCCCCGAGCCGGTCTGCCCCGCGCCCGTGTGCGTCAGGAGGTTGCGCGCCGTGACGGGCCACTTCTGAACGGGGTAGTCGGGGACGTACTTCTGTATCTCCGCGTCGAGGTCGAGCTTGCCGCGCTCGGCGAGTTGGACAATCGCCTCGCCCGTCATCGACTTCGTGATGGAGGCGAGGCGGTACGCGCTCTCCGCGATGGCGGGCGTCTTGTTCTCAAGGTCGGCGTAGCCGAAGCCTTTGACCCACGTGTAGTCGTCCTTAAAGAACCCGACGGTCATGCCGGGGATGTGGTCGGTCTTCATCGCCACGGCGACGAACGCCTCGAACTCGCGCAGGCGCTCGGCGTAAGGGTCGGCCGCCTGCGGCGCCGCAGCCTGAGCGCTTGCAGGCACGCGAACGATGCCGCACAGCAGGAGGGCGGCAACGGCGAGGCTTAAAATCTTTCTCACGCTGACCATCTCCGAAAAAGTAGTCAGTAGGCAGATGGCAGTAAGCAGTTCGGGTTGAGCCCCGGAGGGGCGAAATGTTTATAGCTCACGAATGAAATTAACCATCGAGGCTCCGTAGGAGCGGCATGTAACGTGTCGCCCCTGACGGGGCTCACTGCCTACTGACTACTTGTTTCATTCCACCACGTTGACGGGCTGGCCCGATTGCAGGTTGCCGGGGTCGAGGACGACCGCCTCGCCGACGTTGACGCCGGAGAGGATTTCCGTCCAGGTCTCTGCGCGGCGGCCCGTGGTGATGGGCTTCTCCCGGGCCTTGCCGTTCTCGACGGTGATGACCTTCTCGATGCCGGCGAAGGTGACGACGGCGCTGGCCGGCACGGTGACGGCCACGTCGCCGCTGTTGGTGACGATCTCGGCGCGCGCGAAGCCGCCCGGTCGAAGGCCGCCGGGGTTCGTTATCTCCGCTTCGACGACGAGCACGCGGTTCTGCTGGTTGATGGTCGGGCTCAGGCGCACGATGCGGCCCGCGTAGAGGCCGCGGTCGCCCTCGACCGTGACGCGCACGGGCTGGCCAGCTCGCACCGTGGCCGCGTCGCGCTCGGGCACCTCGCCGCGGAAGCGCAGAGGGTTCACGCGCACGATGGTCACGACGGGCGCGGCCGCGCCGAGGTACTCGCCCACGCTCGCGTGCTTCTCCTGCACGAGCCCGTCGAAGGGCGCGACGACCACGGTGTCGGCGAGCGCCTGCCGCGCGAGCGAAAGCTCGGTGCGCCTTTGCGCGAGCAAAGCCTGGCGGTTGCGTATCTCCTCGACGGCGTCCTGGTACTTGGCCTGCGCGACCTTGAAGGCCGCGTCGGTGGCTTCGTACTCGGCGCGGGCGACGACGCCCGACTCGACGAGCGAGGCGACGCGCTGACGGTTCTGCCGCGCCTCTTCGAGCACGGCGCGCGCCTGCCGGACGGTGCCCGTGACTTCGGGGTCAAAGCGGTCGTCGTCTCCCTGCGGCTGCAAGCCCAGGCGCGCGCGCGCCTGTTGGAGCGCGGCCTCGGACTGCTGCACGCGCAGCTTGTAGTCCTGCTGCTCGACCTGCGCGATTGTCTGGCCGCGCCGGACAACGCTGCCCAGGTCAACGGTTATCGTGCTCAGACGGCCCGGCACCTTGATGCTCAGCGTCGCCTCGTCCTGCGCGGCGAGCGTGCCCGTGACGTTGACGCTCGCGCCGACGGGCAACTCCTCGACGTGCGCGACCTTGACCGGCCGCGCCTCGCCGCCGCCGCGCCCCTCGCCGGGGCCGCGCTGCTGACCCGAGGCCGGGTACTCGCTCTTGCACGCGAGGGACGTTGAGACGAGCAGCGCGAACGACGCGACGAGGACGCGCCGCGAAAAGTTATTAAGCAGGACTCTACCGGGAGATGACATCGTGATAATTGCCTTCAGGCGTTGAAGACGCAAAGTTTATCACGCCGGTTACAGGAAAGGCAGTAGGGGGGTGGGGGGGGGGGGGGGGGGCGCACAGCCCCCCCGCCGGGGGGGCGGGGGGTTGGGAGGGGG
>CAXTSK010000046.1:0-16712 GCA_964246655.1 uncultured Pyrinomonadaceae bacterium | reverse complement strand
CCGCCGCCACGCGCTGACCGGCCCGGGCACGGGGGGCGCTAACCTTGGCCGCCCCAAGAGCATCCGCCTCACGGAGACGATGAAGCTTGAGGGCGGCGCCGACCTCAACAACTTCCTCAACCACCCGCTGCACTCGCCAGCGAACGTGGACGACGCCATCAACTTCTCCAACATCGGCACGATCTTCCTCGGGGTGGACGGCGCCGGGAGGTTGCAGCCGATCCGCAACGTGAGCTGCGAGTCGGTGGACGACGGCGGGACTTGCGTGGAGTTCAACCCGGACTTCGGCCGCATCCGGAAGAGCTACGCGGACGAGGGCATTGACGACCGCAGGACGGTCCGCCTGCGGCTGCGCCTGACCTTCTAAAGCGGCGTCGCGGGAAGAGGGAAGGCAAGAGGGGCCGCCGCCGCGCGAGGAGGGCCGGGACTCCTTTTGCCTTCCTTTCCTTTGACTCGTGCCGCTACACTTGCGCCACCAAGAAGGAAGGGAAGGCGATTTGTAAAGATGTCGAAGTCCGTCTCAACCCACGGCGGCCTGTCGCGCAAGCCGAACCTGGACTCGCTGCGCGTGGCCGGTCACGACACGCTGCGGCTCGTCAACAGCCGCATCCTGCTGAGCATCCTCTCGGATCGCCAGCCGATCTCGCGCGCCGAGCTTGCCAAGGTGAGCGGACTCAACAAGGCGACCGTCTCGATGATCACGGGCGAACTCCTGCGAGACCGTTACTTGATTGAGGACGACGGTGGGGGGCGCACCACGCCCATCGGCGGCAAGCCCCCGACGCCGCTCAGGCTCAACCCACTGCGCCACGGCCTCTTCGGTTTGGACGTGCGCGCCGACGAGACCATCCTCGCGCTCGCCGACTTCAACAGCCGCATCGTCGCCCGCCGCAGCTTCGAGACGGGCGCGGACGCGCGCTCCTTCCTCGGCGAGATCGGGCGCGAGGTCACGCGCCTGCGCGAGGAGCACCCCGAATTCATCGACGTGGCCGGTCTGGGCGTCAGCCTCCCCGGCCCCGTCAACACACAGGCGGGGCGCTTCCTCGCCTCGGTCGTCCTCCCCTGGCGCGATGTCCCCGTCGTCGAGTGGTTGGAGGAGTTCTCGGGCCTGCCTGTCATCATGGACAACTCGGCGCGCTGCGCCGCGCTCGCCGAGATTTGGCACGGCAAGGCGCAATTCGCGCAGGCGCGCAACCTGCTTTACGTCGGCGTCAGCGCCGGCCTCGCCTGCGGGATCGTCATCGACGGCGCACTCTACCGCGGCGGCAGCAACGTCGCCGGTCAGTTCGGCCACATCATGATCGACCCGCGCGGCCCCGAGTGCCGCTGCGGCCAGCGCGGCTGCTGGGACCTCTACGCCTCGGACAAGGCGACGGTGGCCCGCTACCAGCAACTCCGCGGCGCGCAGGGCCGGCGCGCGCCGACGATGCGCAAGCTCGTCGAGCTTGTCGAGTCCGGCGACCCGGCGGCGACCGAGGCCGTGTCGGAGACGGCGCGTTACCTCGGCACCGGCATCACGGGACTCATCAACGGGCTCGACCCGGACGTGGTGGTCGTCGGCGGCGAGATTACGAGGGCATGGGGCTTGGTCGAGCCGCTCATCAGGGCCGAGACGGCGAAGAGCGTGCTGGCGCCGCGCGAGCAGCCGGTCGCCATCCGGCGCTCCTCGTTCGAAGTGCGGCCGAGCTTGAAGGGCGCGCTCACGCTCGTCCTCAACAGCCTGCTTTCCGTCCCGTACGTCGGCTGAGCGATGAACCAAGAGGCGACAGAGCGACTGCGCGCGCGCCTCGACGGCGGGCTCGTCGCGGCCGTGCCCGTGCCGCTGCGGGCCGACGGCCGACTCCACGCAGGCGGGCACGAGTCGTACCTGCGTTACATGGCCGCGCAGCCCGTCGCGGGCGTCGCCGTCTGGGCGCACACGGGGCGCGGGCTCATGCTCGAACGCGAGACGGCCGACCGCATCCTCTCGGACTGGCGCGCGGCGCTCCCGCACGGAGTAGTCGTCGCGGGCGCCGGTTCGCGTCACGCGGATGACCACGCGCGCGCGACGGCCGACGCGTTCGAGATGGCGGAGCGCTCGGCCGCGCTCGGCGCCGACGCCCTGCTCGCCTACGCGCCCGTCTGGCTGCGCGGGCATGAGCGGCGAGACGAGCTGATTGTCGAGCACCACCGCCGGCTCGCCTCGGTCGGCCTGCCCCTGATCCTCTTCTACCTCTACGAAGAGGCGGGCGGCATCAGCTATGACCCGTCGGTGCTCGACGAACTGCTCTCGATGCCGGAGGTCGTCGGCATCAAGATGGCGACGCTCGACAGCGTGATGACCTTTCAGGACGTTTCGCGCCGGCTCGCCGCGCGCCACCCCGAAAAGCTGCTCATCACGGGCGAGGATCGTTTCTTAGGCTACAGCCTCATGCGCGGTGCGCGCTCGGCCCTCATAGGTATGGGCGCGGTCTGCTGCGAGCTACAGGCCGACCTCATACGTGCGCATACGGAAGGCGACGCGGCGCGCTTCCTGCGACTTTCGGCGGAGGCTGACGCGCTCGCGGAGTGCCTCTTCGTCCGGCCGTTGGAGGGCTACATCCGCCGCGTGCTTTGGGCGCTCGCGCACCTCGGCGTCATCCCCACGGAGGCCACGTGTGATCCATGGGGGCCGGAGCTTGAAGAGGGCGAGTTCGAAGAGATCGGGCGCACGCTCGAAGCCCTCGCGGGGGCTGGGACAAGGTAGGTGTTTTATGACCTCACACGTCTTGGATAGTTTGAACCTAGACGCACGCGAGCACGCCGCGCTGGCGGCCGACTACGAGCGCTTCCGCGAGGGGCTGCCCGCGCGGCTCGAAGAGTACGTGCTCGACAAGTACAGGCTCGACCTCAGCAGCGAGTACGGCGGTCTCGCCGTCAAGAACCCCTTCGGCAAGGCGTCGGGGCAACTCTCGCTCAACACGGGCCAAGTGCGGCGCGACGCCGAGGACGGCCTCGGCTTCGCCGTCTTGAAGACCATCATCGCCGAGGACGAGCGCGGCGGTCAGTCGATGAGCGCGTGGGCCGTCCACGAGACGCGCATGCTCGTCGAGCGCATCGAGGGCTCGGACGGGACTCCGGGGTGGACGGTGACGTGGAAGGGGCGCGGCTGGTACGACACCTTCGAGAAGTATCTTGAGTTCTTCGCCGAGGCGGTCGCGGCCGGTGTCGCGGCGCGCATGCCGGTCATCCCCTCTTGCAAGTACCACCTGCCGCGCCCGAGCGAGGCTGGTTGGAAGACGGGCGAGTACGAGTACACGACGCGCCGCCTCCTCGACGTGTGGGAGAGGACTTGGCCCGGCGGCGAGCCGATGCCCATCGAGAAGGACTTCAGCCCCACGCTCGCGGGCGACGACCGCGCCTCGGAGTCGCAGACGATCATCCGCTGGCTCACGCAGGTGACGGGGCTCATCCGCCGCGCGGCCGCGCCCCGGCCCGTCTGCATCGGCCTCAAGCTCTTCAACGCCGTCTTCGACGAAGACTTCCAACTAGAGATGCTGAGGGCCGTCAACGAGGAGTGCACGGGCGAGGAGGCGCCGGACTTCCTCGTCTACGCCAACCGCCTCTTCGACCCCGAGCGCGAGTTCGACGGCGTGCGCGGCGTCGCCTACGGCGGGCCCGACTTGAGCGCGCGCAACCTCTCCGTCCTCGGCCGTCTGCGCGCGCTGGAGCGGGCGGGCGAGGTGAAGGCGTGCCGCGCCCCCTTGAGCGCGACGGGCAACATCACGTCGGGGCGCGTGGCCGCCGAGTACCTCCTGCGCGGCGCGTCCACGTTCCAGATTCACACCTACTTTCAACTGCCGTCCAAAGAGTACGCGATGCGCTCGGGCAGTAAGACGGCGCGCTCTCTGCACGAGCTTTACTTCAACCCGGAGGCGGGCCTCGTCGCGTGGTTGCTGCACCTGCGCCGCGCCTTCGGCTGGCCCGAGGATTGGAACGTGAAGCGGATGGCGGACTACTGCGCCGAGCCCGCCAACCGCGTCTGGGGCGAGCGGGAGTCGGCGCTCCCCGCCAGGTGAAGATGACGAAAGCGGCCGACCTCAAGATTCGCCTGCTCGGCGCGGAAGACCTCCCGGCGGCCATGAGGCTGAAGGAGGCGGCGGGCTGGAACCAGACCGAGGAGGACTGGCTGCGGCTGCTCAGGCTTGAGCCGCGCGGGTGCTTCGCCGCCGAGTCGGGCGGCCGCCTCGTCGGGACGGCGACGACGACCACTTACGGGCGCGAACTCGCATGGGTCGGCATGGTGCTCGTTGACCCCGAGTTTCGCAGGCGCGGGATTGCTTCGCACCTCATGCGCGCCGCGCTCGCGTACCTCGACGGCGAGGGCGTCCGGGCGGTCAAGCTCGACGCGACGCCCGACGGGCGGCACGTCTACGAAGGATTCGGGTTCGAGGCCGAGCTGTTGATTGAGCGCTGGGCGCGAGAGGCGCTTGAAGGCGGAGGGCAAGACGCGGACTCATCATCTCTCGACCATGCGCGGCTCGCGGAGGTTTTAGAGCTTGACCGCCTTGCCTTCGGCGCTGACCGCGCGCGGCTCGTCGAACTGCTCGTCGCGCAGTCGGCCGGGTCTTTCGTCAGAGCGGCGGCGGGGCGCGTAAAGGGTTACGCGCTGACGCGCACGGGTGCGCGGGCCGACTACGTCGGGCCGCTGGTGGCGTCCGACTTCGAGACCGCGTCGGGCCTGCTCGACGAAGCCCTCGCGCGGCACGCGGGGCGCCCTCTCTATATAGACGTGAAGACGCGGTTCGAAACTCTGGCGGGCGCATTGGCCGAGCGCGGCTTCCGCAAGCAACGCGACCTCGTGCGCATGCGCCGCGGCGCGCGCACACACGCCGGCACTTCCGCCAGGGTCTTCGCCATCGCCGGCCCCGAGGTCGGTTGAAGCGTCGGGCCGCCGCCGCCCGCGCGTTCGCGGAATCGTCTCCCCGAGTCGTCAACATTTAAGGAGCGCACATGGACACAGGAGCAACCACACCCGCGCGCGAAGGGCTGGTCGAGCAGTTCCGCGCGGGCCAACTGAACGTCTACGTCTACGAGTCGCGTCAGAAGATGGGCGAGGCTGCTGCCGCGGCCGTCGCCGCCGAGCTGCGCCGCCTGATTAGCGAGCGCGGGCGCGCCGTCGGCGTCCTCGCCTCCGCGCCCTCGCAGAACGAGTTTCTCGCGGTGCTCGCCGGGACGGAAGGGATTGACTGGTCGCGCGTGAAAGGCTTCCACCTCGACGAGTATCTGGGCATGGACGAGCGCGCGCCGCAGTCCTTCCGCCGCTTCCTCTTGGACAGGCTGGTGAGCAAGGTGCCGATGGCCGAGTTCCACGGCCTGCGCGGCGAGGCCGAGGACGGCGACGCGGAGGCGGAGAGGTATGCGCGCCAGCTCGCGGAAGACCCGCCCGCCTTCGCCGTGCTCGGCATCGGCGAGAACGGCCACCTCGCCTTCATCGACCCGCCCTTCTGCGACTTCGAAGACCCGGCCGCCGTCAAGGTCGTCGAGCTCGACGAGGTCTGTCGCAACCAGCAGGTCAACGACGGCGCGTTCGCGACCATCGAGGACGTGCCGCGCCACGCGCTCTCGCTCACGGTGCCGACCGTCATGTCGGTGCCGAAGCTCTTTGCCATCGTGCCCGGCCCCGCGAAGCGCGAGGCGATCCGCGCGACGGTTGAGGGGCCGGTCGCGACCTCGTGCCCGGCCTCCATCCTGCGCCGCCACGCGGACGCGCACCTCTTCATAGACCGCGACTCGGCCTCGCTCCTGTCGCGCTAAAAGGGAAGGCGGGTCGGAGGCCGCCGAGAGGCCGAAGGGTTTAACTGATGCGCTCCACGGTTCAGACGATTGACTACGTCGTGCTCGTCGGCTACCTATGTTTGATGGCGGGCGTCGGCGCCTACTTCATGCGCTTCATGCGCGCGGGCAACGACTTCCTCAAGGGCGGGAACCGCGTCGAGTGGTGGGTGGCCGGGATGGCCTCGTTCATGTCCGGCTTCTCGGTCTGGACGTTCACGGGCGGCGCGGGCTTCGCCTACCAGCACGGCATCATCGGCACCTTCCTCCTGTCGCTCGCCGTGCCCGCCTTCCTGCTCGGCTACCTCGTCTACGCCACGCGTTGGCGCCGCTCGCGCGTCTCGACGGTGGTCGAGTACATCCGCGAGCGCTTCGGCGTAGGCACGCACAAGACCTTCTCGTGGATGACGGGGCCGAGCCAGCTCATGTTCGCCTCCGTTAGGCTCTTCGCGCTCTCCAGCTTCATGTCCATCGCGTTGGGCGTGCCCGTCCCGTACCTGATCGTCGTCTGCGGCGTCGTCATCCTCCTCTACACGGTGCTCGGGGGCTACTGGGCGGTCTGCTTCACGGACATGTTTCAGTTCATGTTTCTCTTCCCCGTCGCCTGCGTCCTGACGGTGCTCTCGCTCGCGGACGTGGGCGGCGTGAGCGGCTTCGTGGAGAAGGCGCCCGTCGGGTTCTTCAACCCGTTCGCGGGCGAGTACGGGTGGCTCTTCCTTTTGGCTTACACGGTCTCGCAGATCACTGGCTACAACAACTTCGCCAACGCGCAGCGCTACTTCTGCGCGCCGACCGAGCGCGACGCGCGCAAGATCGCGCTGCTCTGCATGGTGCTCTTCACGGTCGGCACGCTCGTCTTCTACACGCCGCCGCTCGTCGCGCGCGTGGTGCTCCCCGATCTGGGCACGACGGCGAACGGCTTGAACAAACCGGCCGAGGCCGCATACATCGCGATGGGGTTGCGCGTGCTCCCGCCGGGGCTCGTCGGCGTGCTTTTGGCGGCGATGCTCGCGTCCTCGATGGCGTCGCTCTCGGCGGCGAACCACGTCGTGACGGGCATCTTCGCGAAGGACTTGTATCAGGGCTACATGAAGCCGGAGGCGAGCGACCGCCACATGCTCTACGCGAGCCGCATCACGTCGCTCTTCGTCGGGCTCTTCATGATCGGCGTGGCGCTCGTCTTCGCGAAGGGCGCGAGCGGCATCTTCACGCTGCTCTTCATACTCGAATCCATCTTCCAGATACCTTTGGGCCTGCCGCTGCTCTACGGCTTCCTCGTGCGGCGTGGGCCGTGGTGGTCGGCGCTCTTCGCTTACGTCGTCGGGGCGGCGACCTCGCTCTTCGTCAACGGCTACCTCAACCGCTACCTCGGCTGGGGGCTGAACGAGACGTACCTGATCGGCGTCCCGGCGATCACGACGACCGTCGCCTTCTTCACGCCCGTCCTCCTCTACGAGCCGAAGGGCGCGTTCGCCGAGCGCGTCGCGGGCTTCTTCAGGAAGCTGCACACGCCGATAGACCCCGCGACGGAGTTGGGCGACCAGAAGGTCTCGGGGCGCGGGCAACTGGCCATCGTCGGGCGCGTGACGACGGGCATCGGGCTCGCGTGCTTCCTCATGCTGCTGGCGTCGGAGCCGGGGCGCGACCGCACGGTCGTCGCGCTCTACGCCGCGGCGACGACCGTCGTCGGCCTCCTCTTCGTCGTCGCCGGGCGCACGAAAGGCGCGGCCGGAGAGGTCAAGCCAGCGGTCTCTCCCAGTTGCTCAGCAGTGCAAGCCTCGGGCGAGGCGACGGCGAGGGACTGACGTTAATCGGAGACTTAAGGCTCGACGGCGCGGGCCGTCTGAAAAGTTTATGAACGCGAGCGAGTGTGGGGTGTCGATGAGAAAACTCTTGAGCGTGCTTCTCCTGTCGTGCGTGCTTTTGCAGGCGAGCGCTCTGGCTTCGGTCGCGCGAGTTCGGGTTGTTAAGGTCGTCGTCGAGTCAGGCCCCGACGGCATCAATAGTCTGACGGCGCGCCTGCCCGAACTGCGGCTCCAGGGCGGCGGCGCGCGCATCAGTTACGCGCGGCCCGCCGCCGACCCGACCGACTACCGCGGCCGGCCCATCGAAGTCTTCTCGGTCAACTACTTGAACGTTACCGAGCCGACGCACGCCTCCTGGGTCTTCGAGCCCGGCTCGCCCGCCGCGCCCAAAGACCCCACGGGGTGGAAGCCCGTCCAACTCGTCCCCGAGAACGCGCGCGCGGGCCGCGGCGGCTTTCCGCTCACGGTCGCGCCCTCACAGAATCAAGCGCTCTGGTTCGACATCTACGCGGCCCGCGACCTGCCCGCCGGCACATACCGCGGCGAGGTCGAGATAGACGCCGACGGCCGACGCACGAAGCTGCCGGTTGAACTCGAACTCTTCGACTTCACGCTGCCGGACGAGAACAGCATGCAGGTGATGGTTTACTACGAGAGCTTGCAACCGGAGCTTTACCACGGGCGCAACCTCGACGCCGAGTACCACCGCTTCGCGCACCGCAACCGCGTCGAGTTGGTGGGCGCATACAACGTCGAGTCGGCGAGCGCGGCGCGCGGCAGATTCACGGGCGAAGACTTCACGCCCGCGCGCGGGTACGAGGGGCCGGGCGAGGGAACGGGCAACCGCATCATCCCACGCACCTTCTACGGCCCGGGTAAGGAGTTCGACGAGCGCGAGAGCGCGTGGCGCAAATCGGACGAGTGGATGACCTTCCTGCGGACGTTCCTCGGCGCCGACTTCGGCAAGGCGATCACCTTCCTCTACATGCCCGACGAGCCAGGCCGCGCCGAGTACGAGTACATCCGGCGCCTCGCCGACAACGTCCACTCGAACCCCGATCCCGGCAAGTCGCTCCCCGTCTTCGTGACGAAGAGGTACGTGAAGGAGTTGGACGGCGCGATAGACATCTGGGACACGGGGCCGCAGGGCTTCAACGTCGAGCGCGCGCGGGAGGAGCGCGCGCGCGGCCGCCGCTACTGGATATACAACGGCGGGCGGCCGCAGGGGGGCGCCATCGTCATCGACGCGCCTGCGACCGACCCGCGCGCGACCATCTGGGCCTGCTTCAAACATCACGTCGAGGTCTACTTCTACTGGCACGGCGTCCACTGGCGGCACAACGGGCAGAAGGTCGGCGAGCGCAGACAGAACGTGTGGGCCAACCCCATCACCTTCGACAACCGCGGCCAGCCGAACAAGCCCGCGGACGACCAGGGCTACATCAACGGCGACGGCGTGCTCATCTACCCCGGCGAGGAGAAGCTTCACCCGCAGGAGGACAGAGGCGTTGCCGGCCCCGTCTCGACCGTCCAACTCGCCAACTTCCGCCGCGGACTGCAAGACCACCAATACCTGACGCTCGCGCGCAAGCTCGGGCTCGACGCGGAGGTCGAGGTGGCGCTCGGCGCGGTCGTCCCCCGCGTCTTCTCCGAGGCGGGCGCAACGGTCGGCTTCGCCGAGACGGGGGACGCCTTCGAGACGGTTCGCTACAAACTTGCCCAAGCTATCGCGCGCGCGCCGAGGGACGACAGCCCCCGCCCGCGCCCCTCACGTGGAAAGCGTCGGGGCCACTGAAAAATCCCCGACACCGAGACGAAAGGGAGGATAAGACATGAGGTACTTTATCGCCTGCTTGTTCCTCGTCACCTGCTTCGCCTTCGCCGGGGGCGGCAAGAGCGCGCAAGCGGCCACGTATCAGGTAGGCCCCACGCGCACCTTGAAGAAGTTGCAGGACGTGGCGCCGCTGCTCGCGCCCGGCGACCTCGTCGAGGTTGACGGCAACGCCACCTACCCCGGCGACCTCATCTTCACGAAGCCCGGAACGGCCACGAGCAAGATCACGATCCGCGGCCTGCGGGTCAACGGACTGCGGCCCGTCATCTCGGGCGGCACGAACACGGTCGAGTTCCGCCTCTCGGATCACTACGTCTTCGAAGGCTTCGACGTGACGGGCGGGAGCTTCCGCGGCATCTACCACCACGCGCACGACATCACGCTGCGCGACACGGTCGTCCACGACTGCCCCGCGCACGGCATCCTCGGCGCCGACACCGACTCCGGGTCGCTGACGATGGAATACGTCGAGGTCTACCACTGCGGCAACGGCACGGGCCAGCACCCCGTCTACATGGCGACCGACGAGTTCGCGCACCCGGGCGCGGTCTTCCGCATGCAGTACTGCTACCTGCACGACCAGAACGGCGGCAACAACATCAAGAGCCGCGCCGAGCGCAACGAGATTTATTACAACTGGGTCTCGGGCGGCTTCTACGGCGAGATCGAGCTCATCGGCCCCGACCCGAAGGGCAACAAGAAAGTCTCGGCCGACACCAAGCGCGAGGACTCGGATGTGGTCGGCAACGTCTTCCGGCACCTGCCGACGCAAGGGTCGCGCATGGCGCGCGTCGGGAGCGACGGCACGGGCGAGTCGAAGGGGCGCTATCGCTTCGTCAACAACACCTTCATCCTCCGGCAGGGTCAGGTGAGCCCGGCCATCGAAATCTTCGAGGGCATCGACAGCCTCGAAGTTCACAACAACGTCTTCTACCGCGTGGGCAACGAGCCGATTGACAAGGTCGTGCTGGAGACGCGCGTGCGCTGGGTCGCCGGGCGCGTTGACGTGGGCACGAACAACTGGATTCCGACGGGCTCGGCGCTCATCCCCGTGGGCTGGACGAACACGGTCTTCGGCACCAACCCGAACTTCGTCAACCTCTCGACGCTCGACCTGCGACCGGCGGTCGGCAGCGCGCTCATCGGCGCGGGCAACCACGCGCCCGCGAGCCCCGCGGGCCACCCGTTCGTCAACCCGCTCTGGCCGCCCGCCTTCGTCCCGCCGATGCACACGCTGCTCGCGGTGGGCACGGCGCAGGCGCGACCCTCGGACGGGCTCATCGACATCGGCGCTTACGAGTACGCGCCCTGAGATGGTCTGTGCCCTGACGACGATGAAGCTGGCCTTCTCGACACTCGGCTGCCCGAACTATGAACTGGAAGAAGTCTTGCGCGCGGCGCGCGAGTACGGCTTCGCGGGCGTCGAGCTGCGCGCGCTCGGCGGCGGGCTGGACCTGCCGGCCCGCCCCGAGTTCGCACCCGGCGCGATGCAGGACCCGCGCCGCCGTGTCGAAGAGTACGGCATCTCCGTCTGCTGCGTTGACACGTCCTGCGTCTTCCACGACCCGGACGCGGAAGAGCGGCGCCGTCAGGTCGAGTTGGCCGTACGCCACTGCGAGCTGGCCGCCGCGCTCGGCTCGCCACTCATACGAGTCTTCCCCGACAAGATTCAGGAAGGCGCCACGCGCGAAGAGACGCGCGTCTTCATCGCGGAGTCCCTTCGCGCCGTGGCGGAGCGCGCGCCCGCGGGCGTCCGCGTCGGGCTTGAGACGCACGGCGACTTCGCCGCGGCGCGAGAGACTTTGGAGATCGTCGAGCTTGCGGGACATCCAGCAGTCGCGGTCATCTGGGACGTTGCGAACTCGCTCGCCGCGGGCAGCACTGTCGAAGAGGCCGCCCGCGCCCTCGCGCCCCACCTCGCCCACGTACACCTGCGCGACGCGCGGCCCGTCGAGGGGCGCGAGCACTGGCTGCCCGTGCTCGCCGGGCGCGGCGGCGTCCCCTTCGGCCAAGCCTTCGACTCGCTACGCGCCGTCGGCTACGAAGGGTTCGTGAGCTTCGAGTGGGAGAAATACTGGCACCCCGAGCTCGAAGAGCCCGAGGTCGCGCTGCCCGACTTCGCGCGGGCCGCGGGAAGGCTACTTCAAGGAGACGCGCGGGCAGGAGCCTGAGCGAGAAGAATGTGAGCGGAACTCTGACGGAAAAGAAGGAGACCCCGGAAGCGACCGACGCGAGCGCCGGTCGCGAGAGGCCGCGCGTGCTCGTGCTGGCGAGCGACGCGCTCTTCCCGCACTTCTTCCCCGAGCATGTGCGCGCACGTCTCGAAGAGGTCGGAGAGTGGGCGCGCTTCGACGGGCGCGAGGAGACGCCGGAGCTGCGTAAAGAGATCGCGCGGTCGGACGCCCTTTTCACGACGTGGCACTCGCCCTTCCTGCGAGCAGACATGTTCGGCGACGGCTCGGCTGTAAGGCTCATCGCGCACTGCGGCGGCGAGCTGAAGGCGCGATTGGAGGAGGCCGTCTTCGAGCGCGTCGCGGTGGCGAACGCGCCCGAGCCGATGGCCTGGGGCGTGGCCGAGATGGCGCTCGCCATGACGCTCATGCTCGTGCGTCGCGTCCCCCTGTACGCCGAGGAGATGAGGGCCGGAAAGACCCGTACGAACGAGTACGCGAGCGTCGGCGAGTCGGTGCGCGGCCGGAGAATCGGGCTCGTCGGCTTCGGCCGCATCGGGCGCGCCTTCGCACGCATGGTCGCGCCGCTCGGCGTCGAGCTACAGGTTGCAGACCCCTTCTGCACGCCGGAGTCTGAGGCCGAGCACGGCGCGCGCCTCGTCGCGCTGGACGAACTGCTCGGCTCCTGCTCGGTCGTCGTGCTCGCGGCGGCGCTCACGCCCGAGACACGCGGCATGCTCGACGCGCGCCGCCTCGCGCTCATGGAGGACGGCGCTTACCTCGTCAACGTCGCGCGCGGTGGATTGATAGAGACGGAAGCACTGCTCGCGGAGCTGCGCGCCGGTCGAATCACGGCTGCGCTCGACGTGACAGACCCGTTGGAGCCGCTGCCCGCCGACCACGAGCTGCGGAGGCTCCCGAACGTTTACCTGACTCCGCACGTCGCCGCGGGCGGCGTCGAGGTGCGCGCGGCGATGGGGGCCGAGGCGGTCGAAGAGGTCGCGCGCTTCTTCCGCGGCGAGCCGCTACGCAACCGCGTCACGCACGAGATGCTGGCAAGGATGACTTGATGCCCGGTGAAGCGCCCGCGGGTCGTTGACTCGTTAACCGGATTGAGAAGAGTTGTGACTGTCGAAGCCAAACAAGTCGGTTTGAAAGTCGAGAGCGTCGCGCTCCAACGCGTGCGTGTGCCGCTGTTGGAGCCGTTCCGCATCAGCAACGGCTCGGTCGCGGAGAAGGACGCCGTGCTCGTCGAGGTCAGAACGTCGGAGGGCGTCACCGGCTGGGGCGAGGCGTCGCCGATGTCGGGCTCCTTCTACTCGGCCGACACGCCGGACGGCGCGTGGCGCGCGCTGCGCGAACGGCTCGTCCCCCTCGCGCTCGGCGCGGGCGAAATCGACGCGCGGCAGTTTTACCTGAAGCTCCGAGAGTCGCCGGGCGGGCCGTTCGCGAAGGCAGGGCTCGAAGGCGCGCTGTGGGACGCGCACGCGCGGACTCTCGGCGTGCCGCTCTGCGAGTTGCTCGGCGGGCGCGCGCGTCCCGTCGCGTCGGGTGTCGCCATAGGCATCTACGACACGGTCGAAGAATTAACCGAAAGGGTCGCGCGCTACGTCAGGGAAGGCTACCGGCGCGTGAAGATAAAGATTCAGCCGGGGTGGGACTTGGAGCCGGTGGCGGCCGTGCGCGCGCGCTTCCCCGCCGTGCCGCTGATGGTTGACGCGAACGCCGCCTATACGCTCGCGGACGCGGAGGTCTTCCGCGAACTCGACGCGCACGGCTTGCTGATGATCGAGCAGCCGCTCGCGCGCGAGGCGTACGCGGAGGCGGCCGAGCTGCAAAGCCGTCTGCGCACGCCGCTCTGCGCGGACGAGTCGGCCGAATCCCTCGACGCGCTCGAAGAGATCATCGCGCGCGGCTCGGCGCGCGTCGTCAACATCAAGGTGCAGCGGGTCGGAGGTTTGAGCGAGGCTCGTCTGATGTTCGAGCGCGCGCGCGAGGCGGGGCTCGGCTGTTGGGTCGGCACGATGCCGGAACTCGGCGTTGCCTCCGCGCAGGGGCTCCACTTCGCCGCGCTCGAAGGCTTCGCATACCCGACCGACATCGAGGCGTCCACGCGCTGGTACGCGGACGACCTGGTCGAGCCCGCCATCGACATCGACGGAGAGGGCTACATACACATACCCGAAGGCGCGGGCACCGGCTTCGCCGTCTCGCGCGCGAAGGTCGAGCGTTACACGGTCGCCTCGGAGAGGCTCCCGGCCTGAGTCGCGGCGGCCGAGGTCGTGCGACGCGCCGGTGCAGTGCAAGGGGTGGACGGCAGAAGGAATGATTCACATGAGGCGCATCAGGAAGATTCAACTCGCACTTCTGACAAGGGTCTGCTTCGCGGCGGTCGTCGCCCTGTCGCTCTCGTGCGCGGCTATGGCGCAGTCGGGCGAGAAGGCGCGCGTCTCCGAGGAGCCGCTGACGATCCCGACCTACGAACTCGGCCCGGCGAACCCGTACCCGCCGCTGCTCGACTGGACGCGGCGCAAGTGGCGCCCCGTCTACCCGTACCCGCTGCTCGACTCGCTGACCGACCGGCGCGCGGACAAGACCTACAAGGCTGTCCGCCTTGAGAACGAGTACGTGCGCGTCACGGTGCTCCCCGAACTCGGCGGCCACCTCTACGAGATATTCGACAAGACGCAGAACCGCGACGTGCTTTACACGAACCCCGTCATCAAGTACGCGATGGTCGCCATCCGCGGCGCGTGGGTCTCGGGCGGCATCGAGTGGAACTTCCCCGACGGGCATACGCTCACGACCGTCTCGCCGATTGATTACGTGATGCGGATGGAGCCGGACGGGAGCGCCGCGGTCACCGTCGGCGACACCGAGCGCGTGCAGGGGATGCAGTGGGTCGTCACCGTTCGCCTCCGGCCCGGCCGCAAAGACGTGGAGTCCGAGGTGACCTTGAACAACCGGCGGCTCCTGCCCGGTCGCTACTGGTACTGGTCTACGGCCGGCGCGCCCGCCTCGGAAGACATGCGCTTCGTCTACCCCATGCGCGAGGCGTACCCGCACGCCTTCTGGCCCGTCTTCTCGTTCCCCAAGGAGAAAGGCGTGGACATCGGCACCTACCGCGAGGTGCCGAACTTCCTCTCGCTCTTCGCGCGCAACTCCGCGCGCGACTTCTTCGGCGTCTACTACGAGAAGTCCGACTGGGGCGTCGTGCACGTCGCCGACCATCGGGAGATGCCCGGCAAGAAGACCTGGACGTGGGGCACGGACGAGGGCGGCCACATCTGGATCGAGAAGCTGACCGACAAGAAGGACGGCCAGTACGTCGAGTTCCAGGCCGGGCGGTTCGAGACGCAGATGGAGCACCAGTTCATCGCCCCGCACCGCGTCGAGCACTTCACCGAGCACTGGTTCGGCGTCAACCGGCTCGGCGGCGACTGGAGCGAGGCGACGAGCGAGGCCGCGCTGCGCCTGAGCGTCGAAGGCAATCGTGCAACCGTCACGGTCAGCCCCAACGCGCGCTTCGACGACGCCGAGTTGACCATCGAGGCCGGCGGCGCGCGTGCCGCTTCGAAGAAGGTTGACCTCGACCCGGCGAAGACCTTCGCGGCCTCCTTCGACCTGCCGAACGCCGTCGCGGGAAAGGCGGTCGCGGTCATCGTCAAAGCGAAGGACGGCCGCGAGCTGATACGCTATTCGACGGACACTCCCGTAGACGGGAACCCGGAGTTCAAGCCCGCGACCAGACCCACGCCCGACCCGGCCATCGACGGGAGCGCCGAGCAGGCTTACGTCGGAGGGCTCGCGCACGCGAAGAAGAGCAAGGAGGTCGAGCTGCGTGCATCCTTCACGGAGGCGCTGCGCCGCGATCCGGGCTTCGCGCCCGCGCACACGGAACTGGGGCTCTCTTACTTGAGAACCGGCGAATACGAGAAGGCCGCGGAGCACCTCGAACGCGCACTCCTGCGAAACAAGGACGCG
This sequence comes from uncultured Pyrinomonadaceae bacterium, assembly GCA_964246655.1. Taxonomy (GTDB): domain Bacteria; phylum Acidobacteriota; class Blastocatellia; order Pyrinomonadales; family Pyrinomonadaceae; genus QHXN01. Next base: position 1,125 of record CAXTSK010000046.1, on the reverse strand, counting down.
GGCGACGCGCACTACTACCTCGCGCTCGCGCGGCGCGCGCAGGGTCGTGAGCGCGAGGCCGCGGAGCATCTGACGTGGCTCGTGCGCTCGGGCTACCGCGAGCAGGTCGCGCATTACGTCCTGGGCGAGATGGCGCTCGCCGCGGGGCGGAACGCCGAAGCGCTCGAACACCTGGGCGCGGCCTTGGTGCTCGACCCGCGCGACCTCAAAGCGCGCACGGTGCTCGCGCTCGCGCAAAGGCTTGAGAGGCAGTTCGACGCGGCGCAGCAGAACTTAGACTTCGTCCTCCGGCAGGTGCCGATTGATTACCTCGCGCTCTCCGAGCAGAGGGAGCTTGCGCGCGCGCGCGGCGGCGAAGGGAAGGAGCGGGGCGCTCGCGGCGAGCTGTGGAGACTTCTTTCGCGCGAGCCCGACTCCGTGCTCACGCTCGCCTTCGACTACGCGGCCGCGGGCCGCCGGGAGGAGGCCGTGCGCGTTCTCGAAGAGGCGGTCGCCAACGCCGGCGCGGGCCGCGTGAACCCGTTGATTAGTTACACGCTCGGCTACCTCTACGAGCGCGGCGGCGACGGCACGCGTGCGCGCGAGCAGTACGCGCTCGGCGCAAAGGGCGACCCGGCGTTCGTCTTCCCGCACCGCTCCGAGGAGATAGAGGTGCTGCGCGCGGCGCGCGTCTCGAACCCCGAAGACGGGCGCGCCGCGTACTACCTGGGCAACGTCCTCGCCTCGCTCCTGCGCGGCGACGAGGCGCTCGCGGCGTGGCGCGACTCCGTGCGGCTCGACGCGTCGAACGTCGTCGCGCGGCGCAACCTCGCGCGCGCCCTGTGGGTCGTCGCGGGGCGCAACGAGGAGGCCGCCGTCCAATATCAACAGGCCGTCGCCGCCGCCCCCGAAGACTTCCACCTCTACGTCGAGGCCGACCAACTCCTCGCGTCGATGAACGCGACCGACCGCCGCGTCAAGCTGCTTGAGTCGGCGCCCGCTTCGGTTCGAGAACGCTCCGCCTTCGTCCAGTCGCTCGCCGCCGTGTACGTGGACGCGGGCCGTCACGAAGACGCCTCGGCGCTGTTGGAGCGGACGACCTTCACCGCGGGCGAGGGCGAGGAGGCGGCGCGCAACAGCTACAGG